>NZ_CDHP01000042.1:0-135206 GCF_900002895.1 Ercella succinigenes
ATATTCAATAATATGTATTTATATTAGATAAATGATAGAATAATAAAGACATAATTAATATAATGCTTGTAAAATAATAAAAAGGTATGGTGTCCACAGATGTTTCCACTTATTGGGTTAATACTGGGTTTGATAATAGGGCTGTTGTGGAATATTGATATTCCACCCGCCTTTTCATCATATGTTGCAGTTGGTATACTTGCAGCGATTGATTCTGTAGTAGGTGCAATAACGGCAAATTTAAAAAATCAGTATAATACAAAATTATTTGTCAGTGGTTTTATCGGCAACAGTGCAATTGCTGTTTTGCTTGCTGCACTTGGCGATCAGTTGAATATTCAACTTAGTCTTGCTGCTGTTTTTGCTTTCGGTAACCGCATATTCATCAATTTTTCTACTATTCGCAGACTTTTGCTGGAAAGGGTGGAGGATAATAAAAAGAGCAAATCGAACATGGTTACAGAAACCAAGATTAAAACAGATGAATAGTTGTGTAATGAGGGTTTTACCAGAGTAATTATTGTATGACGGCAACAGTTAGTGTAAAATTATAACAATATGGCAAAATGCATATAACATATCAGCGAATCAGGCTATTTTTATGTTATGTAATGGCTTGTCAATATTTATAAAAAGCTGATGTAAATAAAAATAAATTGTCTGAGAGGGGATGTTCTTTTGGTTGACTATAAAATGGGTTTTGGTATGGATAATGACCATTTCGCGACTATCAAAGTAATTGGAATCGGCGGAGGGGGCTGCAATGCTGTTGACCGTATGATCGAAGGTGATGTGCAGGGAATAGAATTTATAACAGTCAATACAGATAATCAGGCCTTGCTCAGAACGAAGGCCAGCAATAGAATCCAAATAGGTGAGAAAATAACAAGAGGTCTTGGAGCAGGTGCTAATCCTGAAATAGGTGAAAAAGCAGCCGATGAATCTAAGGACGAGATATCACAACTTATCAGCGGCACCGATATGCTGTTTATCACAGCAGGTATGGGCGGCGGTACCGGCACAGGTGGTGCGCCTGTTGTTGCGCAGATAGCTCGCGAGCTTGGAATATTGACGGTAGGCGTTGTTACAAGGCCATTTAGATTTGAGGGTTCACGTAGAATGCAAAATGCAGAAAGAGGTATTCGTGAACTCGAGAAATATGTTGATTCTTTGATTGTTGTTCCAAATGATAAGCTGCTTGAAATTGCATCTGATGATACAACGGTTGATGAAGCTTTTACTATGGCAGACCAGGTTCTGAAATATGGGGTATCAGGAATTTCTGACCTTGTAGCAGTTCCCGGTCTGATTAATCTTGACCTGGCTGATGTGCGCAGAGTGATGACTGAAGCCGGTGTGTGTCATATGGGAATAGGCAGAGCATCCGGTGAAGGACGTGCAGCTGCGGCAATTCGACAGGCTATTAATAGTCCTTTATTAGACACTACAATTGATGGTGCTTGTGGTGTAATAATTAATTTCACTGGTGGACGTGATATGCGCATCAGGGAAGTGGATGATGCTGCTTCTGTGGTAAGAGACGCAGTATCACCTGATGCTGATATTATTTTTGGTGCTGTAATTGATGAGAATCTGCAGGACGAAATAATGATTACAGTTATAGCAAGCGGTTTTGACCGTGACGGTTCACCTGCAAGAAAACGTGATAGTGAACAGGAACAGCAAAATGAAGCTCCTGTTTTCTCATCTCCTTTTGCCAATTCTTCTCCTGTTGTAAAACCATATCAGGCTGGCATGAATACCAGAAATGGTGAAAAGGAAGGCAAATCGGAAATTCCAGGATTTTTATCAGGTAAAAGTGATATCAGCCAGACTGATTTGACCGAACAGAAAACTGAAAAACCAAAGGATAATGGCTTTCATCAGGTAGGTTCTTCAGGCGGTTTTTCTCATTCAGGCAAAAACGATATAACAGAAAAAACAGTTTTGGATTCTAAATCTGATAATTTTTCTGATTCGAGAGAACAGATTTCTATACCAGGAATTCAAAACCAGAATAAAGCTAAAGAAACAGAAGGGATAAAATCTTATCCTTCTGATCAGGAACCGTTTGATGAAAGACCTGACTCTGTTTTAAAAAGAAAGTCTGAAAGCAATTCTTCCTCTTTACGTCCTGAATCAGGTACAAGAAGCAAAGAAAATTCAAAAACGGATAAAGGGCGTTCAGGTAGAATTTTGCCCTGGTTTTTGCAGGATAATGACAATTGAGGATTTTGTTTGACATAATATACTGGCCGGTTTACTTGCAGGAAGTCTGATCGGCAGGCAGGAGGTATTGTTTTGCGTTGTCCGTTTTGTGGACATGATGAAGATCGTGTCATAGACTCACGTCCGGCAGATGAAGGATCAGCTATACGCAGGCGCAGAGAATGTATTTCTTGCAGCAAGCGGTTTACCACTTATGAGAAAATAGAAAATCTTCCTTTGCTTGTTATTAAAAAAGATGGAACCAGGCAGCCCTATGATAGAGATAAATTGATTTCAGGACTGTTAAAAAGTTGTGAAAAAAGACCTGTTTCAACAGTTCAGATTGAAAAACTGGCCGACACTGTTGAATTGCAAATTCAAAATTCTCTAAGGCGTGAGATTTCTTCTGTAGAAATTGGTGAAATGGTTATGGAACTGCTTAAAGAATTAGATGAAGTTGCTTATGTAAGATTTGCTTCTGTATATCGCCAGTTCAAAGATGTAAATTCATTTTTGCAGGAACTTAATGATATGTTGAAAAAAAAATAAAACTGTGATGCTTGGTTTGTTTTGAACCAGCAATATTATATAGGGGGTGTTTGAGATTAAAAAGGCAATGATAGTAGATGATGATCCCAATATCAGTGAACTGTTGAGACTTTATTTTGACAAAGACGGGTTTGCTGTAATTACTTGTCTTGATGGTGAAACTGCTTTTGATACTTTTGTACAATCCAGACCAGATGTTGTTATACTTGATCTTATGCTTCCGGGCAAAGATGGCTATGATGTTTTGAGAGAAATCAGAAGAGTGTCTGAAGTACCTGTTCTGATGCTTACTGCCCGTGGGGATACTCTTGATAAAGTGGTAGGTCTTGAACTTGGAGCTGATGATTATGTCCAAAAACCTTTTGAACCTAAAGAGCTTCTTGCCAGAGTTAAGGCTGTTTTGAGAAGATCAGATGGATCAATGGAAATAAAATCACAAAATAGTAATGAAGCGTCTGATGACTCAATAGTTCATCCTGGCCTGATTGTAGATAAATCAAGATATTCTGTAATGGTTAATCAGGTTGAGATAGAAATGCCGCCAAAAGAACTGGAGCTTCTTTTTTTCCTTGCAAGTCATCCAAACAGAGTTTTTACCAGAGAACAATTGCTGGAGAATATATGGGGCTTTGATTTTTATGGTGAATCCAGAACAGTTGATGTTCATATAAAGCGCATCAGGGAAAAACTTGATGATGCAGGAGAACATCTTGCCTGGCAGATAAAAACTGTCTGGGGAGTTGGCTATAAATTTGAAACTACAGTCTGAGTAAATCTGAATTATGAGAAAAACGCGCCTGATTCATTCTCTCTATGCCAGAACGATAATGCTTTTAACATTATCTATTCTTGTTGTATTCGTAATTCTGGGTGTAGTGTACTATGGAATCATTTCTGTAACTAATCAACGCCAGCAGGCTGATCAGCTTCTAGGTAGCAGTCAGGCTATTGCATCTGTTGTCGGGGGTGCTATGGAGGCGGTAACCGGCGAGATAACTGACAGTTCTGTTCGCAGTTACATAAATTTTACTGCCAGATCAACCGGTTCTGTAGTTTGGGTAGTTAATTCTTCCGGTGATATCATAATGCAGACAGGAATTCCTACACAGGCAGCAGAAAGAATGGAAATTACGGAATCGGGTTATTATAGACTGTCCGCAAATTATCTTGGCACATTAAACAGTGGGCAGACAGGAATAACTGAAATAGGAGATTATAAAGGTCTGCTCAAGGGTTCATCCAGGTGGATAAGTGCTGCTTGGCCGATCTCTTCGGCTACAGGTGCATATGCTGGTGAAATTCAAATTCACAGGGTTTTATCCGGCAGAACCATTAACAGCTTTCTTATGACAAACAGCCTTGTTATCTCTTTTGTTGTAGCGTTTTTGGTTGCAATGATTTTTATCTATATATTGTCGAAAAATATAACTAAGCCTATTAAGTTACTTTCACAGGCTGCAGACAGAGTATATCGTGGGGATCTGTCTGTCAGAGTTGTTCTTCCTGGAATAAATGATAAAGCCGGAGCAACAGCTTTCGAAGACCCTGAGCACGATGCCCTTGTAACAGATGATCTGACTGTTCTTGTAAATACAATGAATACAATGATAGCAAAACTAGAAAATCAGGAACGCGACCGCAAAGATTTTATGTCTAGTGTCTCTCATGATTTAAGAACTCCTGTCACTTCAATAAAAGGTTTTGTCGAGGGTATGATAGATGGAACAATACCTCCTGAAAAATATATACATTATCTTGAAATAGTCAAACAGGAAGTTTTAAGACTGCAAAGTCTGGTTGAAACAATTTTTGAAGCTGCCTTGCTGGAAAGCGGAAGTGGACTTCATCAATCTGTTTTTGATATTAATGAATTGATAAAGGAAGATGTAATAGGGCTTGAATCATTGCTTCTTGAAAAGAAACTGGGAGTTCAAACAGAATTTATAGAGGAAGATCAAGGTCGTCTGATGGTAACCGGTGATCGAGAGGCCATAAGCCGGGTTGTCTATAATATTTTGTCTAATGCCATAAAGTTTACACCGGTAGATGGAGTAATTGCGCTTACTACCAGACGTACTTCCCGTAATCGGGAAATTGAGGTAATTATTGAAGATAGCGGTCCGGGAATTCCGGAAGAAGAAATTGCATATGTTTTTGATCGTTTTTACATGGTTGATAAATCACGTACTGCCAAAGGCTCAGGTTTGGGGCTTTATATAAGCCGTGCTATTTTAACTGCGCATGGGCAAAGAATACATGCAACCAGAAGTGAACTTGGAGGTGCACGCTTTTCCTTTACCCTTTCAACACCATGATTTTTGGTTAATTTCACTAGTATGAAGATAAATGTTCATAATCCATTCATGAATATTGCGTAAAATGTAGATTGTTCCGTTTATCTGTAATCGTCTTAATTAGCGTTACGGATAAAGAAAAGGGAGGTTCATACGTGAAAGTAAAAACAAGATGGCTTTTTGGATTGGTGGCGTTATGTCTGGTTTCCGCTGTGGCGGCATCTTTTCTTACTGCTGTTTTCTTTATTAGAGGTTATTTTCGTCAAAGTCTTATTTGGGAGTCGGGCACAACTGCTACCGATACTTCCGAAACAACAGGTTCTCTTTCGGCAGTTACAACACAGAAACCTACCACACGCGTAACTTTGGCAGCAACATCAACTACTCCAACCGTGACAACTACCAGAGAAACACAAACAGAGACTTCTGAGTCTCATCCGGCAGTAGATCAATTATCTTTATGGCAGGTTCAGGATCAGATTGCGAATATCTATGAAAATGTATCTTTGTCTGTTGCCGGGGTTTCAGTTAAAGTTAATGCGACAACTACGACAAATGCCAGAAGCAATAGCGGTTCTGCTTTAGTAATGAGTACAGATGGTATTCTGGTTACCAATACAGGAACCTTGTCGATTGCTCTTGATCGTAACGGCAGTCTTAAAAGTAATTCTTCAATTGAGATATACCTGACTAACCATCCCGAGCCTTTACAGGCATCTCTGATTGGTAATGATGCTTTAACAGGTCTGTCTGTGCTGAGTGTCGATCCCACAGCTGCTTCTTTTCAACCTGCATATATGGCTGATAAAGCAGAGGTTAGGGTAGGACAGATGATACTATCTATGGGATATCCTGATATGCTTGCTCAGACCGGAGGTTTAAGCAGTGGTATTGTGACAGCGGTTAACAGAGAAATGCTGCTTGAAGACGGTACAAGTGTCAGTATGATCCAAACTGACGCACATATTAGCCAAAGCTGTTCAGGTGGCCCCATTCTTAATCTTGATGGCGAAGTTATTGGTTTATCGAATTGCAGTTTGAATCGTGATATCAGTGATGTCATGGGATATGCCCTGCCTATAGAAGTAGTTCAACAAGTTACAAAAAATCTTGTTACACAGGGATATGTTTCCGGCAGAGCTTGGCTTGGTGTGACTGTTTTACAGGAAACCAATTTTTTGGAACTTCAGAATCTTTATAGATTTCCCGATGGTCTTTATGTCAGTAGTGTCATTCAGGACAGCCCTGCATATACGGCCGACTTGCGTAAAGGTGATATAATCACTAAAATAAATGAAAATGATGTTGAAACTCATGAGAGTCTGACTATATTTTTACAAAGTCAGGCTATCGGGGCACTGGTCGACATTGAAGTATATAGACAAAGTGATGGACAGTATCATCAGTTAAAAGTTTATTTGCAGGAGTATCAGCGTTGACATCTGACAAACAAAGAGCCTTGAATATTGTAAAAACTTTAAAAGAATATTACCCCGACGCAGATTGTACTTTACAGTTTAGCAATCATTGGCAACTTTTGATTGCTGCTATTCTGGCTGCTCAATGTACCGATGAGCGTGTAAATATCGTTACCGAAAAGCTTTTTGTCAAATATCCTGATTTAGAAGCTTTTGCTTTGGCAAAACAAGAAGAAATGGAATCTGATATCAGGACATGCGGACTTTTTCGTAATAAAGCTCGTGCTATAATTGCCTGTTGTAAGGTATTAATTCAAGAGCATAATGGACAAGTTCCTGACAAAATGGAAGAATTACTGAAACTTCCCGGCATTGGCAGGAAAATTGCTAATCTTATTTTGGGCGAAAGTTTTGCTATCCCGGCGGTAGTGGTGGATACTCACTGTGCCCGCATTACTAATCTTTTAGGCTTGACTACGCATAAAGAACCAGAAAAAATAGAAAAAGATCTGATAAAATTACTACCATCAGAATGGTGGACTGCGTGGGGTCATCTTATGGTGGCACATGGACGCAATATCTGCAAAGCAAGACAAAAACAATGTCACATTTGTCCGGTCGGTGATTTGTGTGCGTATAACACGGCTGTGATTGATGATGGTAGGACAGCTAAGGGAAGAAAAAATGAGCAGCATTAATAGTGGCGGTCTTGGGGATACCCCTGTTACTGCGATTAAAGGCATTTCCAGTAAAAGGGCGGTTCAGCTTAGACGTTTAGGCATACTAACCTGGTATGATCTTATATCCTGGTTTCCAAGGGATTTTGAAGACTGGAAACCAGTTGAATCTCTTGATCAGTTAATAGATGGACAGGAACAGACTTTTATCGCAATAGTATCTCAAAATGCTGTCAGTACAAAAAAAGGTCGTCTGACTATTCAGAAAACTGTATTAAAGGCAGATGGTATGGCTATATCAGCTGTCTGGTTTAATCAGCCATGGCTGTTGCAAAAACTTGAAAAAAATAATCTTTATAGATTCAGAGGCAGAATTAAAAGAGATGGTCGATTTTTTTCTGTTCAGAATCCTATTTTTGAACCATATGAAGAATCGTCTGATTTACCTCAGCTTAAACCGGTATATCCATTAACTGAAGGCCTTAGCCAGACTATGATACGACAATGGATACAATCTGTTTTACCTTCCATGATAGGTTCAGTACCAGAACCTATACCTGCATGGATAAGAAAAGATAATAAACTTTGCGCTGTTGACTTTGCTTTTAACAAGATACATCAGCCTACTTCTCTGGAAGAAGCAGAATTATCACGTTATAGACTGGCTTTTGAGGAATTGTTTCTTGTACAGGGTGGCCTTAGAATTCTAAGACAGCAACGTTTGCTGCAAAGAGTAAGTAAGCCGGTAGAAATAAATGAAGAAAAAAAGACTGAAATAAAGCGAATAATTTCAACATTGCCTTTTGCATTGACTTCCGCTCAAAAACGTACAGTTAAAGAAATTTTTCTGGATATGTCAAACAGCAGGCCTATGAACAGGCTGGTACAAGGAGATGTAGGTTCTGGAAAAACTGTTATAGCCGCACTTGCTATGTATGCTTGTGCCTTAGTTGGCGGGCAGGCTGTTATGATGGCTCCAACTTCTGTTTTAGCAAATCAGCATTATAATTCTCTGGCAGAGTTTTTTAAAAATACTGATATGGAAATTGAACTTCTGACAGGCCAAACCACTGCTTCCAGACGTAAAATAATTCTGGAAAAAATTAAAAACGGAGCTTGCAGGATAGTTGTAGGCACACATGCCTTATTAGAGGATAAAGTAGTTTTTGATAATCTTATGCTTACTATTACGGATGAACAACATAGGTTTGGTGTTAAACAAAGATCGAAATTATCAAAGACGGATAATCTTGTTCCACATACTCTTGTAATGTCAGCTACTCCCATTCCCAGAACTTTGGGTCTTATTCTTTATGGAGATCTTGACATATCTGTAATAGACGAATTGCCGGCAGGCAGAAAGCCCATAGAAACATATACTGCAGCTAGCAAAGACCGTAAAAGAGTTAATGATCTTATTCGAAAAATGGTAGATCAAGGGCGTCAGGTTTATATAGTGTGTCCGATGATTGAAGAAGCGACAGATTCTGATTTGACATCGGCAACCGCTCTTTATAATCAGCTTTCGCAAAATGATTTTGCTGAGTATAAAGTAGGATTGATACATGGTGGTCTTAAAGCTGCGCAAAAAGACTCTGTGATGCAGTCTTTCTACGATGGTGAATGTCAGATATTAGTGAGTACCACGGTTATTGAAGTGGGAGTTGACCAGCCAAATGCTGCTATGATGGTGATTGAAAATGCGGAACGTTTCGGACTTGCTCAATTACATCAGTTGAGAGGAAGAATAGGAAGGGGCGGACACAGATCAATTTGTGTTCTGATGAGCGACAGTCAAGAGAGTCTTGCTAGAGAACGGTTAAAAACACTTTGCCATAGCCAGGATGGTTTTTTGATTGCCGAGAAAGATCTTGAACTTAGAGGTCCGGGAGATTTTTTTGGAACCAGACAGCACGGGTTGCCCGTATTTAAGCTGGCCAATTTATATCGTGATCGTGATATAATTGCTGCTGTTGCCAAAAGTTTGGATGATTTATTTCAAAAAGATCCAAATCTTGAAAAACCAGAGCATCAAATAATGATAGAGGTACTTCAGAACAGATATGGAGATGCTTTTCCTGATCTGGCTTTATAGCATTCTCTAAAATTTTTGTTGGAATGTGCTATTATTCAAATTAAGTTTAACAATGACAGGAGCAGACAATGCCAAGAATTATATCAGGCAAGGCCAGAGGAACACATTTAGTTACGCCTAAAGGGGATAAAACCAGACCTACTGCAGATAAAGTAAAGGAAGCCCTATTTTCTATTCTTGCACCTGTAATTTCAGATGCGGTATTTCTCGATCTTTATTCAGGCTCTGGGCAGATTGCTTTGGAGGCGCTAAGCAGAGGTGCTGCAAAAGCCTACATGATTGAGCAAAACAGATACAGCCTTGATTGCATAAAAACAAATATAGAAAAAACGGGACTTACAGAACAGACCTTTGTAATGCGTGGTTCTGTTAGTCCGCAATTAAAAAACTTGCTGACAAAGCAGTTAAAATTTGATTTGATCTATATTGATCCTCCTTGGGATCAGGCTGAAAAAGATTTTATGAAAATAAGTGTACTTCTTTCTGATCTTATAGCTGAAAACGGCTGGATTATTCTGGAACATGACAGTAGACAACAGCTACCTGAGGTTGTTACAAAATTGAAATGCTTCAGACGTTGCCAGTATGGTTCTGCAATGCTATCATTTTATCAATTAGAAGAATAAATATTTTTTCTGATAAAATATAACTGGAGGGCATGCTTTGAGAATCTTTATTTATCCTGGTACATTTGATCCTTTTACAAATGGACATGTTGATATTGCCCGTAGGGCTGCCAGTATTTGTGATAAGCTGATTGTAGCCGTTTTAACAAATAAAGGTAAAAGACCTGCTTTTAATGTTAAAGAAAGAACTGAAATGGCAAAGCTGTCTTTGAAGGATATAAGCAATCTTGAAGTTCTCTCTTTTGATGGACTGCTGGTAGATCTTTATCGGCAATCAGGTGCAAGTGCAGTTGTAAGAGGCTTAAGAAGTGAATCGGATTTTAGATTTGAAGCCGAAATAGCTGCTGCAAATAAATTGCTTTTGCCGGAATATGAAACTTTTTTGCTGCCTTGTCGGATAGATCTGGCTTTTACCAGTTCGACGATTGTTAAGGAAGTTGCATCTTACGGAGGCGATATTTCCAATATGGTTCCTGCTGAAACAAAGGATAAAATAGTAAAAAAACTTAAATCATAGATCAGAATATTTGGATGATAAATGGAGGTTTTTATGCCGATGTATGATGGCAAATCGGTTAATAAAGGTCAGGATAATGATATAGACGCTTTGCTTGCAAGATTGGAAGAGATTGTTAGTACGGCACGCTCAGTACCTTTTTCTGATAATTATATGGTTGATCGTGAAGAAATGCTTTTGCTGCTTAGTATGCTGCGGGAGGGGTTGCCTGCAGAACTAAAGCAGGCCAGATGGCTGCTGCAGCAAAACAAGCAATTAATAGCGGAGGCGAGAAAAGAAGCTGAAAGTATTATGCGTGAAACAGAATCAAGAATGGCAAGAATGGTAGATGAGCATGAAATAACGCAACAGGCACGTCAGCAGGCTGCCCAGATGATGGAAGCAGCAGATCGTGATAGCCATCAGATTAGATCTGGTGCTATGGAATATGCCCGAGGGTTATTGAATAATGTAGAAGAAGAGCTAACTGAGCTTCTGGTTACTGTACAGCGTAATAAAAAGCAACTAAAATAAAATTTTTTCAAAGATATAAATCAATAAAAAAAGTCCGATTTCTTTTGCCTGAAAAAGGTAAGTAAACCGGACTTTTATTAATTATATTTTGGCAAATAATAATTATCTGGCAAGGGTTTGTATCAGGCAAGTATTAGTCAAGATACTCAATCCAGCCATAATCATCAGGTAATTGACCGTATTGAACACCTGTGATGATATCATATATTTTCTGACTGACTTCCCCAATTTTACCGTTATTAAATACCATTATCATATCTTCATATTTCAATTTGCCAACAGGAGAGATAACAGCAGCTGTACCAGAACCGAAAACCTCGCTGACTTGTCCTTTTTTATAAAGTTCTGCCAGTTCATCAATAGCTAATTGTCTTTCCTCTGTTTCATAGCCTAGTTTTTTGGCCAGTTCAAGTACTGTGCGTCTGGTTATGCCTGGTAAAATACTACCATTTAATGAGGGTGTGATCAGCTTGCCGTTTATAACAAAAAATACATTCATTGAGCCGACTTCTTCAACATAACGTCTATGAACACCGTCAAGCCAGAGAACCTGAACATATCCACTCTTATACGCGTTAGCTTGAGCAATTAGACTGGCTGCATAATTTCCAGGAGTTTTAGCGAATCCTGTTCCGCCTTTTACAGCACGTACATATTCGTCTTCTACGTAAATATCAACTGGATTTAATCCCTGTGGGTAATAGGCTCCTGAGGGAGACAGAATTATCATAAAGCTGTACTTATAAGCTGGTCTTACTCCCAGGAATGGATCGGTTGCAATAATGAATGGTCTGATATAAAGTGAAGTTCCTGCAGCCGAAGGTACCCAATCCTGTTCTATTTTTAACAGTTCTTTTAAAGCATAAACGCAAAAATCAGGATCAACCGGTGGTATAACCATACGAGCATTTGATTGATTTACTCTTTCGAAGTTTAAGCGTGGGCGGAAAAGCTGTACTTTGCCTTCAGCATTTTTATATGCTTTGAGGCCTTCAAAAATTGCCTGACCATAATGCAGAACCATTGCAGAAGGTTCTAATGAAATAGGAGCATATGGTACTATGCGTGCATCAATCCAACCTTTACCTTCTTCATAATCCATAATAAACATGTGATCTGAAAAAAGCTGACCGAAGCCCATATTTGCATCTGCCGCTGGTTTTGATTTTGGGTTGCTGTTTCTGGTAAACGGAATTGCTGGATACATGAAATTTCCCCCATTCTTTCTTTTGAAGATTAATTTAGCATTATAATACTTTGTGCTGATACAATCAAGAAAAGCTGTTATATAGGGCTGTATTAATGTAAATAATCAATCTTTTTATGATATAATCAAAAGAACATATTTTTGCTTTTAAAATTGGAAGTTGGAAAATGATCCGCTCTATTGTGAAATTAATTATTTATATTTTTGAGGTGGTATATGAATCAGTTTAAAATGAAAACAGAAATGAAGCCTCAAGGTGATCAGCCACAGGCTATTGATAAACTTGTTTCCGGTTTTGGAGATGGTCTTGCAGCTCAGACTTTATTAGGAGTAACCGGCTCTGGTAAAACCTTTACAATGGCAAATATTATAGAAAGACTGCAAAGACCAACTTTGATTATTGCACATAATAAAACACTTGCAGGACAGTTATGTGCTGAATTTATGTCATTTTTCCCAGACAACGCTGTTGAATATTTTGTTAGTTATTATGATTATTATCAACCGGAAGCTTATATACCAACTACTGATACCTATATAGAGAAAGATTCATCAATAAACGATGAAATTGACAGGCTTAGACATTCCGCAACCTCATCCTTGCTCGAACGCAGAGATGTTATTGTAGTAGCATCTGTTTCATGTATATATGGTCTTGGTGATCCGGAGGATTATCAGAGTTTAATGGTTTCGCTGCGGCCAGGCATGCGCAAAGACAGAGACGCAGTTATTGAAGAGCTTGTGAATATTCAGTACAGCAGAAATGATTTTGAAACCAAACGTGGCTGTTTCAGAGTCAGAGGAGATACCTTGGATATATTCCCGGCATCGTCTGAAAACCTGATAACAAGAGTAAGTTTTTTTGGTGATGAGATCGAAAAAGTGTCGGAAATAGATTATATAACGGGAAAAGTAAGAGCTGTAAGACAGTACGCATCAATCTTTCCAGCAACTCATTATGCTACTACACAGGCAAAGATGAGGCAGGCTTCAATTTTGATAGAGCAGGAGCTTGAGGAGCGCCTGGAGCTTTTGCGTAGTCAAGGAAAACTGGTTGAGGCCTACAGATTAGAGCAAAGAACGAGATATGATCTTGAAATGCTAAGAGAAACAGGTTTCTGTAAAGGAATAGAGAATTATTCACGACATCTTGCAGAACGTAAAGAAGGAGAGGCTCCTTTTACCTTGATAGATTTTTTCCCGGATGATTATCTTTTGATGATAGATGAATCGCATGTTACTGTTCCGCAGATAGGAGCTATGTATAACGGCGACAGATCACGTAAGCAATCTCTGGTAGAATATGGATTTCGTCTGCCCTCAGCACTTGATAACCGGCCTCTTGATTTTTCGGAATTTGAACAAAGGATGGGGCAAACTCTTTTTGTCAGTGCTACACCTTCTAAATATGAAGCTGAGCATACCGGGCAGGTTGTTGAACAAATAATCAGACCTACAGGACTTATTGACCCTGAAGTATCGATAAGACCTGTAGATAATCAAATAGAAGATTTACTGGCAGAAATAGCAAAAGTAACAGCCAGGGGAGAGAGAACTCTCGTTCTTACTTTGACCAAAAAGATGGCAGAGGATTTAACTTCCTTTTTAAAAGAGGAGGGTATACGTGTTCAGTATCTGCATTCGGATATATCGACGGTTGAACGTCTAAAAATTCTAAGATCATTACGCCAGGGTCAGTTCGATGTTCTGGTGGGAATAAATTTGCTGCGTGAAGGTCTTGATTTGCCGGAGGTATCAATGATAGCCATAATTGATGCTGATAAGGAAGGTTTCCTGCGTTCAACCACATCTTTAATACAGATGATCGGACGTGCAGCCAGAAATGTAAATGGCCATGTAATTATGTATGCTGATGAAGTCACTGAGTCAATGCACAAGGCTATCGAGGAGACAAACAGAAGAAGAAGCCGTCAGCAGGAATATAATAAGCAAAATAATATTACTCCCCGTAGTATCAAAAAAGATGTCAGGGATGTTATTGATACAATCGCTGAAGTAGCAGAAGAAGAGGGTCTGGACAATACGTTTGTCGATGATGTTCTTGAAAACCGACTGGATTCAATGAAGGAAAAAGAGTTGAAAAAGCTGGCTCAGCAGCTTGAAAAAGATATGAAAGCCGCTTCTGCAAAACTGGCTTTTGAAGAAGCCGCCAGACTTAGAGATATTTTAATAGAGGTAAAAGGAAGATTAAACGTTGAACACTGAACTATGTTATAATTTTTTCTAAAATACATCGATTTATAATAACGAGAATAATACAGCAAAAGTTATATTGATCAGGAGGAAAAAATATGTCAAGAGCAACAGATATATACGGACAATGGCTGGTAAATGATGCCTTTGATCAGCAAACAATCGCGGAACTCAGTTCAATATCTGAGCAGTCGGCGGAAATTGAAGATAGATTTTATACTAATCTGGTATTTGGCACAGCAGGATTGCGTGGGATTTTGGGTGCTGGTACTAACAGAATGAATAAATATACCGTGGCAAGTGCGGCAGATGCTTTTGCCAGATATGTTGTGGCAGAAGGTAAAGCTGCATGTGAGCGTGGCATTGTAATTTCCTATGATTCCAGAAGATATTCTCCGGAATTTGCTTTGCTTACAGCAAGAATTTTTACTTCTCACGGAGTTAAGGTGTTTTTATCAGATGAATTAAGGCCGGTGCCGCTGCTTTCTTTTGCCATCAGACATTATAAAGCTTTTGGCGGAGTAATGATAACTGCAAGCCATAATCCGGCTAAGTATAACGGATTTAAGGCATATGGCGAAGACGGAGGACAAATGCCTCCTGAAGCGGCAGATATTATCAGCCGCAATATGGAACAGAACAAAGACCTGCCTTCTTTGCTTGATATTCATGATGAATCTGCCGCCAGGGAAAGTGGACTGTGGCAGGATGTAGGTGAAGATCTCGATAAGGCGTATAATGATATGCTAATGTCTTTGTCGGTACAGCCTGATGTGGTTAAACGCCAAAGTAAATTAAAAATAGTATTCACTCCGCTGCATGGGTCTGGAAATAAGCCTGTAAGAAGAATATTAAAGAGTATAGGTTTTGAAAATGTCATAGTTGTTCCCGAACAGGAACTGCCGGATCCAGATTTCCCGACTGTATCATATCCGAATCCTGAAGAGCGTGATGCCCTTAAGCTTGCGATTGATCTTGCTGCCAAAGAGAATGCTGATCTTGTTATAGCGACAGATCCTGATGCTGACCGCACAGGTCTTTGTGTAAGAGACAGCAGCGGGAATTATCAGGTTTTGACCGGTAATCAGATTGGTTTGCTCCTAATGGACTATATTCTTTCTGGTAAAGCCAAGACAAATAAACTGCCGGCAAAATCTTTTGTTGTTAATAGTATTGTTTCAACCAGATTAAGTAGAAAAGTAGCTGCTGCTTATGGAGTAGATGCATACGAAGTTTTAACCGGTTTTAAATATATCGGCGAGATGATTAAGAATAAGGATGAGTACGGCGATTGTTATTTTCAGTTTGGCTTTGAAGAGAGCTTTGGTTATCTTGCAGGAACCGATGTCAGAGATAAAGATGCTGTGGTTGCAAGTATGCTGATAGGAGAAATGGCAGCTGTTGCTGCTGAACAGGGAAAAACAATCTATGATCTTTTGCAGGATTTGTATAGTAGATTTGGTTATGCGGCTGAGAAAACAGTTTCAATAACTCTTGAAGGTAAAGTTGGCCTGGAAAAAATCAAGAGTGCAATGATTTCTCTTCGCGCTAACAAAACAGAGGGTATGACTGATATCAATATTGAAAATATTCTTGATTTTTCTGATGGCACAATCCTCAAAATGTCAGATAAGTCTGTTAAACCTTTGGATTTCCCCCAAGCTGATGTTTTATTATATGAGCTTGGTGGTATAGACTGGTTTTGTATCAGGCCTTCCGGCACAGAACCTAAAATAAAGATATATTATGGCATATATTCCGAAAATCCTGAACAATGTTCATCTGAGCTTGCCAAGCTCGAAAATAAGGTAAAAGAGGTTATACATCAATACTTATGACCGAAAAAGTTATTAATAATGATTTAGATAAGGCCAAAACAGATGCTGCAAAGGTTTCTGATTTTGTGCATCTGCACTTGCATACGGAATACAGTTTGCTTGACGGAGCCATAAGACTACGTGATTTGCCGCATAGGCTTAAAGAGTACGGCATGAAAGCCTGTGCTATTACCGATCATGGAGCTTTGTTCGGAGCCGTTGATTTTTACACAGAAATGCTGGAAAACGGTATAAAACCATTAATAGGCTGTGAAGTTTATGTTGCGCCGAGAAAGCATACTGATAAGGAAGCCGGTACAGATAAAGAACCTGCACATCTGGTTTTACTTGCAAGTAATGATCAGGGTTACAGGAATTTGATGAAACTGGTTTCTACCGGATATATAGAAGGCTTTTATTACCGTCCACGTATAGATCATGATCTTTTAAGTCAATATCATGAAGGCATTATTGCACTTTCTGCCTGTCTTGGGGGCGAGATACCCCAGGCAGTTCTTTCCGGGCAAATAGATAAAGCTAAAGAACTTGCCTTGTTTTATTCCAATCTTTTTGGCAAAGATAATTTTTATCTTGAACTGCAGGATAATGGTATACCTGAACAAAACCTTGTTAATAGTGCCTTAATCAAACTTAGTAAGGAAACAGATATTCCTCTTGTTGCGACAAATGATTGTCATTATCTGACAAAAGAAGATGCACAGGCTCATGAGGTTCTGCTTTGCATGCAAACCGGAAAAAGAATGAGCGACCCTGATCGCATGCGTATGTCATCTGATCAATTTTATCTTAAATCAAAAGAAGAAATGCTGGCTGCTTTTTCTAATGTGCCGGAAGCTCTGGAAAATACTGTAAAAATAGCTGAACGTTGTAATCTGAAATTCCGTTTTGATCAAATTCATCTGCCGGAATTTGATGTTCCTGATGGCAAAGGCCATGAGGACTATTTATTGGAAAGATGTTTTGAAGGGCTTGATGAACGACTGTTATCTGCAGGGCATGATCTCCCCAGAGCTGAGTATGAGCGGCGTTTGGAGTATGAATTGTCAGTTATCAACAGTATGGGATATACGGATTATTATCTGATCGTCTGGGACTTTATAAGATTTGCCCGAGATAATGGAATAATGGTTGGTCCCGGTCGTGGTTCAGGAGCAGGCTCACTTGCTGCCTGGTGTTTGCGGATAACTGATATTGATCCACTCAAATACCAATTGATATTCGAACGTTTTCTAAATGCAGAAAGAGTCAGCATGCCCGATTTCGATATAGATTTTTGTTATGAAAGACGACCTGAAGTCATAAATTATGTAACAGAAAAATATGGCAACGATCATGTTGCACAGGTAATTACTTTCGGTACTCTTGCTGCAAGAGCCTGTATCAGAGATGTGGGAAGGGCTTTAGATGTTTCATATGCGGAGACAGACCGTGTAGCACGCATGGTACCTACAACCCTGGGTATCACTTTACCGTCTGCAATGAAAGCAAATCCTGAACTACGCAGTGATTATGAAACAAATCAAGTAACCAAAAAAATTCTTGATCTGGCGATGAAATTTGAAGGTATGCCCAGACATGCATCAACACATGCTGCAGGTGTTGTTATTTCTAGCCAGCCATTAACCGAACTTGCGCCTTTATCAAAAAATGAAGATGCAATTGTGGTTCAGTTTGCCAAAAATAATATTGAGAAAATAGGTTTGCTCAAATTTGATTTCCTCGGTTTGCGTACATTAACAGTAATGCGTGAAACCGCAGATCTTGTTTTGACTCAAAGAGGAGAGAAAATAGATTATGATCATATAAATATGGAAGATTCAGCTGTCTATGCTATGATCAGTGAAGGAAGCACAGAGGCTGTTTTCCAGTTGGAAAGTCCAGGCATGACAGCTTTTATGAAAGAATTAAAGCCAGAATCTCTGGAAGATGTAATTGCCGGTATTTCTCTTTATCGGCCAGGTCCAATGGAGCAGATTCCCCGATATGTAGCTGCAAGACATGATCCTGGCAAAATACGTTATGATCATCCTTTGCTGGAGCCGATTTTAAATGTTACATATGGATGTATAGTCTATCAGGAACAGGTTATGCAGATTGTAAGAGATCTGGCAGGTTTCTCAATGGGTCAGTCAGATAATGTCAGAAGGGCTATGTCAAAGAAAAAGCCTGCGGAACTGGCAAAATATAAACAATTGTTTTTGCATGGCGGTGAAGATGAAAAAGGAAGACCTGTAGCAGGAGCTGTGGCAAGAGGGGTTTCTCTGCCGGTTGCGGAAAAAATATTTGAAGATGTAATGGCTTTTGCAGGCTATGCTTTCAATAAGTCTCATGCAGCAGCTTACGCAGTAGTTGCCTATTACACCGCCTGGCTCAAATTCTATTATCCTGTAGAATTTATGGCTGCCATGATGAACAGTTATCTAGGGAATCTTTCACAGGCAGCACATTATGTCAGAGCTTGCCGCAAAATGAATATAAAGGTTTTGCCACCTGATATCAATAATAGCTCTTCTCGCTTTAAACCGGAAAATAGCGGTATCAGATTTTCTCTTGCTGCAATTAAGAATGTAGGAACTGCAGCGATAGAACAACTAATCAAGCTGCGCAATAATGATGGTGAGTTTACCAGCTACGGTGATTTGTTAAGACGTCTTAGCGAAACCGACCTTAACAGAAAAATGGTTGAAAGCCTGATCAGATCATCGGCACTGGATTGTTTTGGAATACCAAGAGTAAAAATGATGGCTGTTTCAGAATCATATCTTGCGCAGCTTGCATCAGCCAAAAAAAGCAGAATGGAAGGACAGCTTAGTTTGTTTGAAATATCTGAGGAAGAATCTTTACAAACAGATGTAGAGCCTTTATATCCTGACCTGGATGAGTTTGCACATATGGAACTTCTGGCAATGGAAAAGGAAATGCTTGGATTATATGTAACCGGTCATCCTTTGGACTCTTTTTACCAGGTTCTTGATAAATTTGTTACTATGGACAGCAGTGCCTTTGGGTTAACAGAAAATATAGATGAAGAAATAGCAGATAAACTAAATGAACATGTTGTTGTCAAAGATGAAGCAAAAGTAATTATGGCAGGTATTGTTACAGCTTGCCGTAATAAAATGACCAGAAATAATGACATTATGAGTTTTGTCCAGATTGAAGATTTATACGGTTCTTTTGAAGTAATTGTTTTTCCCAAATTATATCAGTCTGCCGTAAAAAGTTTGCAGGAAGGAAATGTAGTAATATTAGCTGGTCGTTTAAGTGTAAGAGAAGATGATATTCCCAAACTTATAGCAGAGCATATAGCGGATCTTAATCCTGATCAGCTTGATTTACCTTCGGTTTTTAATCATTACCGTTATAATAAACCTCAAAACAATAAAAAGACAGATTCAGATAATGCTAAAAGTGAAAATGCAGGAACTTTATCCAATAATTTCAAATCTTCTGGTGAAAAACAGTTTGATAACAACAGTAAGATCACTTTTAGACCATTAATTATAAGATATGGCGGCGAATATAATGATGATGGTTATGATCGTTTAATATCAATGTTAAAATATTTTAATGGCAGCCAGCCTGTAAAAGTTTTTCTGGCTAAAGAAAATCGTCTGATTGATTTGCCCGTAGAATGTTGGATAAAGCCTGATAATGATATATTACAAGAGTTAGCTTGCAGATATGGCGCAAAAAACATAGGACTGTTATAATATTGTAAGTGTACAAAATAAGCATGCAAATTTTTTTGTCTGAATATGTTTGTAGAAATAATTTCTGGCAAAATTAATAATATAATAAGGAGCATTTATATGAGCGAAACAAAAATTATTCGTAATATAGCAGTACTTACAAGTGGTGGAGATGCACCTGGAATGAATGCCACTATCAGATCTGTTGTCCGCAGCGGCATTTATTTTGGCTACAGAGTATTTGGTGTCCGCAGAGGATATCATGGTTTATGGAGAGGTGATATTGAAGAGCTCAATGGCAGGTCTGTTTCCGAAACTTTGCAAAGAGGCGGTACTTTTCTGATGACTGCCCGCAGTAAAACCTTTAATACACCTGAAGGTGTCGACAAAGCAATAGAAATGTCACGTGTCTTTAATCTTGATGCAGTTGTAACTATTGGTGGAGACGGTACTTTTAGAGGTGCTCTTGATTTAGCGCGCAAAGGTTTGCCTGTTATTGGTATTCCCGGAACTATCGATAATGATATTTCATGCTCTGACTACACAATAGGCTATGATACTGCTATGAATACAGCTATGGAGGCCATTGATAAACTTCGTGACACTGCTTCATCGCATGAGCGCTGCAGTGTTATTGAGGTTATGGGCAGAAAAGCTGGTTATATAGCATTGAATGTTGGTATTTCAACAGGCGCGGAGGTTGTGCTTATACCTGAAAGAGAAAGTGATTTTGACCGTGATGTGGTTAAAGTTATGCTCCAAGGAAGAAATCAGGGAAAACGTCATTACATTGTTATAGTTGCAGAAGGCTCAGGAAATGCTACCGACATAGCTCAGAGAATAGAGGCTTCAACCGGCATCGAGTCAAGACCAACCATATTGGGACATTTGCAACGTGGTGGCAGTCCGACTGTTCGCGATCGTCAGATGGCCAGTCTTATGGGCATACATGCGGTAGAATGTTTGCACAAAGGTTGTTATAACAGAGTTGTTGCTTATAAAAATGGTGAGATAATCGATATAGATATAGAAGAAGCTCTACAGGCAAAAAAGACTATCAGTCAGGAAGAGCTGGACAGAGCAAAAATACTTTCTATCTGATCTATTTCGGCTGTAAATTAGCTTTGATATATGCAAGATAAGTATAGAGCAATCTTTTACTTGCTTTCATTAAATCTATATGTCAAAATAGTCCCATGAAGCTGAAATTTGAGCCAACAATTCCCAATATACTAACATTGCTGCGATTTTTTGCTATTCCGGTTATGGCATGGTTTATTATGGCAGGAGAAGAGTATCTGATACTTTCCTTTGTCATATTTCTGGCTATCTGGCTTACAGATATGCTTGACGGATATATTGCAAGGCGCTTTAATCAGATGACTGATTTTGGTAAATTATTCGATCCTTTGGTCGATAAAATATTTCAGTTAACTCTGGCAGTGATGATGTTTCTCATTGGCAGACTGCCATTATGGGTGCCGCTTGTTCTGGCGGCACGTGAATTAATGATGGTAGCCGGCAGTGCTGTGCTTTATAGGCAAAAAGAGATGGTTGTATATGCTAAATGGTATGGAAAAGTAACTACAGTTCTTTTTGTACTGGCATTCTCCGCATTATTTTGGATACCTGGTGATCAGCTATGGCTGTCAGGCTTGATTTTTTTATTGCCGATGGGCTGGTCGGTTTTTGCGTACATAATGTATGGAATTTCTTATGTACGAGTGATTTCAAAAAAAGAAAGTTAAAAAATGATTGATAAAAAAACTTTAACAACTCTTGAATACGACAAAATAATGCAGGAGCTTTCTTCTTTAGCTCAAACCGAGCCGGGCAGGAGGCTTTGTACAGATTTACAACCTGTGTCTGAATATGAAGTTATTCTTAGCAGACAGCAGGAAACAGATCATGCTGTAAAAGTTATTTTTGAACAAGGTGTTTTGCCTTTATCTGGCATCAGTGATATAAAACCTTCGGTAAAAAGATCTATGACAGGTTCAATACTAAACTGCGCTGAACTTATGCGAATAGCAGCTTTTTTACGAGCGGTTAAACGTGTACGTGCTCAAATGCCAGAGGATAGTGCATTAAAAGAAAAAGAAGATTTTCCTTTTGTGATTTATGACAAAATAAGTCTTCTGGTTCCGCTTCGCCCGTTATTGGACAGGCTGGAAGAATGTATTGCCGGTGAGGAAGAAATTCATGACAAGGCAACTACTGATTTATTCAATATAAGACGACGAATAAAAGATACCCAGCAGGATGTAAAAGATCATCTGGCGAGAATTATTCGTAAACATGCTCACTCTTTACAGGATCAGCTTGTTACTTTAAGAGGAGACAGATATGTTGTGCCTGTCAAAGCCGATCATAGAGGTGATATAACGGGCATTGTTCATGACACTTCTTCAAGTGGTGCAACTCTTTTTATTGAGCCTATGGCAGTAGTTGAAATGAATAATAAAATCAGAGAACTGATGAGTAAGGAAAGAGATGAGATAGAAAAAATATTGAAGGAACTCTCTGATCTTACAGCCGAAAATTCCGATATTATTTTAACAAATTTGCAATTATTGACAGAGCTTGATTTTGCAATGGCTAAAGGCAAACTTGCAATAAAAATGAAAGCCATGCCGCCACAGATAAATAAGAACGGACAGATAAAGCTAAAAGCCGCCAGACATCCACTTATACCTGCAGACAGGGTAGTACCGATCGATGTTGAGCTGGGAATTGATTTTCATACTCTGGTTATAACCGGACCCAATACAGGTGGTAAAACTGTAACTCTCAAAACTTGCGGACTGTTATGTTTGATGGGAATGGCTGGATTACAGCTGCCGGCAAAAGAAAACTCAGAGATATCTTCTTTTGATCAGATATTAGCTGATATAGGTGATGAGCAGAGTATTGAACAAGATCTAAGTACTTTTTCCTCGCATCTTCGTCAAATAATAAAAATTACTGAAAACGCCCGTCCGGGAACACTGGTACTTGTTGACGAACTTGGCTCTGGCACAGATCCTTCGGAAGGCGCTGCACTGGCTATATCAATACTGAATTATCTTCACCTGCAAGGATGCCTGACTGTGGCAACAACACATTATAAAGAACTAAAAGGGTACGCTATTCACACGCCTGATGTAGAAAATGCATGCTGTGAATTCGACACAGAAACTTTAAGACCAACTTATAAACTGCTTATTGGTGTGCCTGGAGTTAGTAATGCTTTTGCAATTTCCAGAAAACTTGGGTTAATGCCCCGGATAATAGATCAAGCTGTTTCATTAATATCGGAAGAAGGAATGAAATTCGAAGATCTTGTACAATCAATTGAAAAAAGCAGATCAGAAGCAGATCGTCTTAAAGATGAGTCCAGACGGTTGAATCAGGAAGCAAAACAACTAAGAGATCAGTTGCGTGCGGAAAAAGAAGAGTTCAAAAAGAAAAAAAGAGAATTGCTGCAACAGGCCAGGGAAGATGCCAGAGAATTGTATCAGGAAGCCGAGCAGGATATTCAGTCTCAGTTAAAAGATCTAAAACAAAAAATGAAAAAACAAGATGCCAGACAGCAGCATCATATGACTTCCAGAACCAGGCAGAATCTGAGAAGCGGTCTAAGTCTGATTGAAAAGCAGATAGGTTCAGCAACTCTCAATTATTCCGGTAAACCTTTGCCGGCTGATTTAATTAAAGTAGGCGAGACTTATTTTGCTCCGCATCTTGGAATTACCGGCAAACTGGTGGAAGCTCCTGACTCTCGAGGACAGGTTGTTTTGCAACAGGGCTCTATGAAAGTCAGCGTATCTGCTAATGCTCTGAGATTGCCTGAAAAAGAAAATGATCAGAAGCAAGACAGCTTTGGTAAAAATACAGATAGATTTCACAGTAATCAAATTCAGGCAGGCCAAAACCGGGCTGCCAGAAGAAAGGCACAATCTTCTGGAAATAATGACAATAGTCTGACCATGAATACCAAGTTAAATCAGACTACTGAAATTAAATTACTGGGACAGACTGTCGATGAGGCAAGAAGTAATCTTGATCAGTTTTTGGATCAGGCTGTATTATCAGGTCTGCATCAGTTAAGAGTTGTACATGGTAAAGGAACAGGTGCTTTAAGGACTGCTGTTCACCAGATGATGAAAAAAGACAGCAGAGTTAAAAACTTTCAACTTGCTGCCTTTGGTGAAGGTGACAGTGGTGTAACTATAGTTGAGCTAAAATAAATTCAACTATGTAATAATTATTACCACTGCCACCACTTTAGAAAATTTTTATTCAAAAAAGATGCAAAATTATAAACCGTTTAGGATAACATTGGCAGCAGCCTCTGCAGCGCTGGCAGCATCTGGAGTGTAGATATCAGCTCCGATTGATTTGGCAAAAGTCTCATTTACAGGAGCTCCACCAACCATAAATACAACTTTATCTCTGACCCCGGTTTTTACAGCTTCGTCAATAACTGTTTTTATTTCGCCCATTGTCGTAGTCAGCAAAGCAGAGCAGCAAATAATCTGAGCATCTGTTTCCATAGCTGTTTCAATAAATTTCTCGGCAGGAGCATCTACTCCTATGTCAATAACCTCAAGCCCTTTTCCTTCCATCATCATTGCTACAAGATTTTTACCTATATCATGAAGATCGCCCTTAACTGTTCCGATAACAACCCTACCGTTGGCTTTTACACCTTCACTTGCCAACTGTGGTTTCAGAATAGCAGATCCTGCTTTCATTGCACGTGCTGCTATAAGAACATCTGGGACATATACTTCATTTCTTTTGAACTTGCCACCGAGTATACCCATACCATCAAGTAATCCTTCGTTAAGTATCTGTTGTGCGCTAAGTCCTGCATCTAATGCTTCCTGAACGAGTGTTTTTACTTCTTTTGCTTTTCCTTTTTGGAGAGCCTCCGATATTTTTGCTAATAATTCCATTTTTTTACCTCCATAAATTTTACTCAAATAGTAATTCCAGCTTTTTTTTATTAAGATTTTGTCCTATAAAAATAAGTCTTGACTCTTCTTTGTATTTCAATGGTTTCAGACTTACTTCATCTTTAACAAGTTGCAGGAGCTGACTTTTTCCCTCGGCAATAAGATAACCTTTTGCCCGAATAATATTACCTGCAGCGCCAGCTTTTATTTGTATCATTATTTTTTCAAGCTCTGATTTTATAAACCCGGCGCTGGCAGGTATAATTAAAACTGCCTCTGTTTGTGCATGCTTTCTTATCCAGATAGACTTATCAGTCATGAGTTTACGCATAGTTTGCCGCTTGGTATTCTGTACAGTGCGATTCCGGCTATGAAGAATTTTATCCCAATCTTCGGGCACAAGATCACAGGCATCAGCCGCTATCATTTCAACAGAAGGATAGTGAAGCGTAATATTGCTTATAGCCTCTGCAGCAGCTTCTGGGTCTGTAGGTATTTTGCTGACTATAATAAAATCAGATAATTGTGCCTGATTTGCCATCAGCTGATTATATGTCTGCGAATTAACTGCATCATTTGAAGCATCTACCATACAAATCATGGCTGATATTCTCAATTTGTCTGTATATTCTTCACCAGATAATGCATTAAAAAGTTCACTTAGTATAAATAAACCGGAAGGCTCAAAAATTATTCTATCAGGATCATGTTCTGCAATAATTTTTCCAAGCAGCTGGCTGAATTCAGCTTTTAATGTGCAGCAAATACAACCATTGTCCAGTTCATAAGAGATCAATTTCTCCTGATTATTTACCGTTTCAAGGTTCCGGTTAAGGATATTTAAATCCAAACCGCTTTGTCCAAATTCATTTACGACATAGACCGTTTTTTTGCCGACTGTGCTGTCATTTTCCCGTCGTGCGATTTCCGACAGCATATAACTGATGAAAGTTGTTTTGCCTGCTCCCAGAAAACCGGAAACAATTATCAGATCAATTTTTTTACTCATGACAGATACCTTAAAGCTTAAACGAGGTCATACATTTCAGGATTAAGTTTTTCACACTCATCAAGCATTTCTTCAATAAATTCTTCTTCGTCAACAGGTATTGATTCAATCTGAGATTCCAGAGTGTCAAGCCAGCCTGCTTCACGTTCATCCAGATTTAGTTTGCCGGTTTCTATGCCTTTACGCATAGCATCTACTGCGGCTTGAGCAGCTGTTATTGACCTTGATAAAGGTCCTTTCTGATCTTCGACAATTTTCTTTGATATTTCAAATACGATATCAGGACGAAGAACATATGCCTGAGGATCCAGGTAACTATCACTGTCAGCATGTAGATCGCGAAGTAAAAGGGCTGCTTCAGGAGATCTTTTGGTTGCTCCATTCATCAGTCTGCAGTCATAGGCAAGTTGTTCCATAGATACGATTGGTGCATAGCCTCCAAGAAGTTTTATCTGCTGTACTGATTCATTACTCCAAAGATCTGCCGCGCATGCCGCTATATTACCGACAGGGCTTAGATGGGCAACTGCGCTTGTACGTCCTTCCATTGTAATAGGAGTACCGGTTATAGCCTTAACATATACACCTTCATAGCCACAATCCTTATGAGGGCCTACCGCACCGGCTTCAATAGCTGCCAGACTCCTAACTGCAGATACTACTCTGTCAACTGCTGCAAAGGTTCTAGGAATGAATTTTCTGTCAGCAAGCACCATAGCAGTATTGGCAAAACCACATGCCGTATCCCCTGATGCTATTGAATCATATTGTTTGGCAATAGCTGCGATTTCAGACCAGAGAATTCGCATATCCTTAACACCGAGGACTCCAAGAGCGAAAATTGCTTTGCGAATATCGCAGTACATATTTGCTTCATCATGAGTTTCTTTACCACCTATAGACTCTATAGCCAAAAGATCAGCACCTACAGCAGCATTTTTCCTGAATGAATCAAGAACATTTTCCCATTGTTTTCCACGATGCATATGTTCGAGATCTCGTCCTTCTCTAACGTCTATAATTGTTGATCTAAGAGCTGTTTTGATTCCATGTTTCTGACTAAATTCATTCATCGTTTCAATCAGGATTTTACTTACATCGGCTCCCCACTGTGCATTCCAGGTGCAAGGAGGCAGAAGCTCTACTTCGGCTACAAAACCAGGAACATAAAGATCGACAGCTCTCTCAGTAATTCCTGTGATCATTTCCTTATAAACATTTAGAACATCTGGCATTGTTTCTTCAGTAATCATCATAGGTGGTAAGGTAAAGTTTATTTCCGGGTAAACCTCTCCTCCGCCGATGACCATTCCATTTTTTAGTGTTACAGGCTCCAGCGATTTGCCAAAAATAAAATCATCAACTGAGTTATAAGCCAATTTATTAAATTGTTTTAAAGACATAATGATTCCTCCCATTCATAATAGGATCAGCTGCAATAATTTGTTTTCAAAGTCTAACTATCAAGCTACCTATTATTTCATTCTTAAATTTGATTTTGCGCGCTTTGTATTTACAAAATAACCTGCAAAGACAAGAGATTATTGTAAAAATAAGTCATTATTTGTACAAATTAATTAATCGCACTAATTCTGTAGGAAATATAGCATAAAAATACATAGGATCATAAAATTTTATCAAACCGGTAATGCAAAAAGGGGGCTATATTCATTGGCTAAGAAAAGGAGAGCCGGTGCCGGAACGCAATTAAGGGGACACTCTATATAATTTAATTCAAGTCTGTAACCGCATTATTTGCAGGCTTATACAGACTTTTTATTATATTAGTACCAGACAAGGATCTCAGAATAATCCTTTGAAGTGTCTTTATATCAGCACATTTGACAATTTAAAGCGATAACGTTGTCTGGCACCAAGTGCCAGACAACGTTATCGGTAAATACGGCTGTAAAGACCTATTGCCAGGCATTCTAAGGGTTTTTTGATTTGAGATAGAGTGTCCCCAAGTCAAATATGACAATTACAACAACCTATTTGGTGCTTGGATTTAATGTCAACAAGCTCCACAAGCGAATTCAATGCGGACGAATCGGGCAGGCGCTATTTGCACCTGAACAAGCCGCTTAAAAATTTTTTTCAGTTCAGATTCGCTCCTGAGCTTAATTTCGTACGCCATAAATTTGTTTTTTACTGATTTTCCACAAAAATTACTTGTCCTGATTTGGTTTTCCCAATTTTTTAGCCTGTTTAGGCATGAAAAAGGAGCTGTCTCTCACGTTCTTTCAAACAGTTTCGAGACAGCCCCTTTAGACAGTTCAATATTAAAGATACTTGAAAAAAGTTTACTCTGAGCTTCTGCTTAAAGCAGATTTTGTTAAAGGCTATATAAACATTTTTGTCAGAAATTCCCAGTTATAAAACGTCTGAACAAATCATACCCAGGCTCAATATAGACACCTGTTAAGTTACATTGTTCTTCCGAATACCCAGAAGATGGATTAATCAGACTGTTATCACTGCTGTAAACAGCAAAAGGCACAGGATCACTTGTATGCGTTCTTAAAGCAATAGGTGTAGGATGGTCAGGAAGAACCATCATTCGATAGTCTTCACCTGTTTCTTGTCTATTTGATTCCAAAAAATCCCAGACTGGTTTAATTATTCTTTGATCAAGCCATTCAATAGATTTAACTTTATTTTCGGTTTCAGCTCTATGACCACATTCATCAGGTGCTTCGAGATGAAGATATACATAATCCTGACCTCTTTTGAAAGCATCGATGGCGGCCTGAGCTTTACCTTCAAAATCCGTATGTATGTTTCCTGTTGCTCCTGGCACATCAATTATTTCCATTCCCGCGCATATTCCGAGACCAAAAATAAGATCAACCGCAGAGATTACAGAAGCTTTTAAGTTGTAAGTATCGGCGATACGAGGAAGCTGAGGTCTGGTTCCTTGTCCCCATATCCAGATACTGTTTGCCGGGCGCAGACCTTTTTTCTTCCTTGACTCGTTGACCGGATGGTTTTGTAAAATCTCTTTGCTTTGATCCATAAGCTGCAGAATTTTTTCTGCACCATTTCCTCTGGGCAGCCAATCGGCAATGTTGCGAGTCAGAATATCATGGGGCGGAGTAAGCTCCATATCTAATAATCCATTATGCCATACCATACAATGGCGATAACTTTTACCGGCATGGAAATCTATTACGCCGTCACCAAGTTTTTGCTGAATATCCGATATCAGAATGGCAGCTTCTTCGCTCGAAATTTCATCTGAGCTATAGTCGTCCATAAAAATATTACCGTTTTTATCCGGTTCACTAAGTGTTACAAGATTACATCTGAAGGCTACATCATTTTCTGCCAGCTCTATACCCATACTGACTGCTTCCAAAGGTGATCTGCCGCTATAATATTTGTGAGGATCAAATCCCATAACACTCATATTAGCAGTATCGCTGCCGGGTGAAAGATCAGATGGCACTGTTTTAACCATACCAGATAACCCTGTACCGGCCATTTTATCCATCAAGGGTTTGTTTGCAACCATCAGAGGGGTTTTATTGTTAAGCTCTGCCAATGGCTGGTCAGCCATACCGTCACCAAGAAAAATTATATATTTCATTAGTTTTCTTTTTCGATTTATGTAATAAAATCGACCTTTCCGATTCTTTGAGCAGATCATAAATCTGCCTGTCATATATTATCAAAAAAGAGGACTCCTGAAAAGGAGTCCTCTTGATTAAATCATCTGTGTAACATAGCTTCGAGACGATAGAAAAATTATCGCAGCAATGCCAGCAGGATACCGGCGGCAACGGCAGAACCAATAACACCGGCAACATTTGGACCCATAGCATGCATCAAAAGGAAATTGTTCGGATTTTCTTCCTGTCCAACTTTCTGAGATACACGAGCAGCCATTGGTACAGCGGAAACGCCAGCTGAACCGATAAGCGGATTAATTTTGCCTTTAGTTACGATATACATGATTTTACCGATTATGACTCCACTTGCGGTACTGAAAGCAAATGCTACAACACCTAGAACTATAATCATTAATGTTTCCATCCTGAGGAATGTATCAGCTGTTGCTGTAGCACCAACAGATATTCCCAGCAATATGGTTACAATATTCATTAGCTCATTGCTTGCTGTTTTGACGAGTCTTTCACAAACTCCGCTTTCTTTCAGCAGGTTACCGAGCATAAGCATACCTACCAGAGTAAGAGCATCAGGAATAAGAAGAGCAACAATCATTGTAACTGCTATTGGGAAAATTATACGCTCTTTGCGTGAAACCTCACGCAACTGCTCCATAACGACTCCACGCTCTTTTTTTGTTGTCAGTGCACGCATGATAGGTGGCTGAATAACAGGTACAAGAGCCATATAGGAATAAGCAGCAACCGCAATTGCGCCAAGAAGTTCAGGAGCTAGTGTCTTGGTAAGGAAGATAGCTGTCGGACCGTCGGCTCCGCCGATGATACCGATTGACGCTGCCTGATCAGGTGTAAACCCAAGGAACAAAGCTCCCAAGAAGGTAAAGAAGATACCAAACTGAGCGGCGGCACCAAGAATAAGCGATTTCGGATTTGCCAGAAGCGGTCCGAAATCTGTCATTGCACCAATACCAAGGAAAATAAGCGGTGGATATATACCCAGCTTTATACCGAGATAAAGATAATCCAGAAGTCCTCCATGATGCAAAACTTCATTTACGGCAAAGAGAGTTCCGTCAGCATAACCGAGTTCTTTAATGTACTCTGGGTTGAAGTATTCCATGTGGACAACTCCGCCCATTGGTATATTAGATATAAGCATACCAAATGCGATTGGCAAAAGCAGTAACGGTTCAAACTTCTTTGCGATTGCCAGATAAAGTAAAACAAGGGCAATCAGAATCATACCCAGCTGATTAAGCTGAAGATTGGCAAATCCTGAAACCTGCCAAAGTCGGCTGATTGTTTCGCCGAAGGCTTGAAAAATTGTTATGATGGATTGCATGCAATTCCTCCAGTCGTTGTTACAGATAGATTATGCAAAATCAACTCTGTACATTTTTATGGCTGAAAGCCAGCCGTTAGAACGATTGATGTATGAAAACAATCATACCCTGCGAATACGGCGGATTGTAAAGCCCGCTTTTGCGCTGGGTGACTTGTCACCGTTCATCATAGCCTGCACGGCTGCAGCAATAACTGCAATTATAGCCGGATCATGTTCGTTTCCTGCAGCTGCTGCAGAATTAGAAACAGTCGCTGACTTAGGCTCTTCTTTGATCTGTGGCGCCGATGGCGGCCCTTCTTTTTTTGCACCACTGATAATTTTTGACATCAGACTGACTATAATACTCAGTGATACAAGGATTATCAGAACTAGGGTTATTCCAACAAGCAACATGGTTATTCCAAGAAAAGCCTGCTCCCCTATAGTGCTGAATTGTTCGGTCCAGTGAGTTAATGAGACAATTGGCATAAAACGTCCTCCTGCGTTAGAATGGTTCAAAGCTTACTTTAAGCCCAAAGAATTCCGAGTACCATTTTACCTGATCAATCGTACAGACGCAAATAAAAACTTATAAAAAATACAAACTTTGTAAAAATCCATCATCTATTATACGGAGGTTACAGAATGATTGAACGATTTATACATTATAAACCAAGACGGATAACTGCTTTTGTAGGTGCATATGGCAGTGGTAAATCAGAAGTTAGCGTTAACTTTGCCATATGGCTTGCCAAAAAGAAAAAAACATATCTGGCAGACCTTGATATGATCAATCCTTTTTATAGATCTGCAGATACGGCAAAAACTCTTGCCGATAATAATGTAGAGCTTATCAAATCAATATATGCCGGAACAAATGTTGATGTTCCAGCCATGCCTGCGGAAATCAACCGGACATTTTCTGATGACTTAGCTTATAGTGTACTGGATATAGGCGGTGAAGATTTAGGTGCAAGAGTTCTTGGTTCATTAAAGCCACAAATGGAGAAAGCTGATTGTGATTTGCTTTTGGTCGTGAATCCTTATAGACCTTTCACCGATACTCCTGAAAAAATTGCCAAAACTGCTTTGGAAATTGAACATTCGAGCGGACTTAGACTGACAGGAATAGTACATAACCCTAATCTTTTAGAATTTAGTGACACCCTTATAATAGAGGAATCTTGGGAAATTGTCAGAGCGGCAGCAGATGTTTGCAATTTGCCGATTGCTTTTATTTCGGTAATGGAAGAAAAAATTGATTATTTGTGGCAATTTAATCAGCCTGAAATTCCTGTATTGGCAATGCATAGAACTATTTTTTACCCATCTGACGACCGCTAGCTAACAGTTAACACTGAACAGTAGTTGATAAACACAGTTTTGATCTTTATAATAGTGTAATCCTGCATTTTTGCTAAGTGAGGTTGATATTCCCTGGAATGTTGACTGTCTGGAGGATGTAATTATACCAACGGGAGGAAATGAAATGGCGAGGGTTGAGTTTCGTGAAGAACGCTGCAAGGGCTGCAGTCTATGTGTAAATGCCTGTCCCAGAAAAATTATCAAACTGCGAACAACAAAATTAAACGGTAAGGGTTATCACCCTGCCGGAGTAGATGAGATGGATAAATGTACAGGGTGTACAATCTGTGCAACCGTGTGTCCTGATAATGTTATTGAAGTCTGGCGATAGGGAGGAACAAAGATTATGACAAAAAGAATATTAATGAAGGGCAATGAGGTTATAGCCGAAGCTGCTGTAAGAGCAGGTTGCCGTCACTATTTCGGTTATCCCATTACTCCTCAGACTGAGATTATGCATTATATGGCAAAAAGGATGCCTGAAGTATCGGGAACTATCCTGCAGGCAGAAAGTGAAGTTGCTGCAATAAATATGGTTTATGGAGCCTCTGCAGCCGGTGCCAGGGTTATGACAACAAGCTCAAGTCCTGGAATAAGCCTTAAACAAGAGGGTTTTTCATATATAGCAGGGGCGCAATTGCCGGCTGTAGTAGTAAATATTGTCAGAACCGGACCAGGGCTTGGTGGTATTTTGCCTGCTCAGGGTGATTATTTTCAGGCAACCAAGGGCGGAGGTCACGGCGATTACAGAAATATTGTTCTGGCACCTGCAAGTATTCAGGAGTTGTATGAGCTCACAGTAGAGTCATTCAATATTGCTGATAAATACAGAAACCTCGTAATGATTCTTGGCGATGGAACATTAGGGCAGATGATGGAACCTGTAGAGTTCAGAGATCAGGAGCCAATTGATAAATATAATAAAGATTGGGCTGTTACAGGGAGAAATGGCCGTGATGAGCATAATGAAATCACTTCTATATATATAAATCCCGACGTAATGGAAGCTTTGAATAATGATCTTCAGGCAAAGTACCGCCTTATTTCCGAAAATGAAGTAAGAGTAGAAACTATGCAGTGTGAAGATGCAGAAATTGTGATTGCAGCATTTGGTGTTGCCAGCAGAATTTGCCGCAATGTTATCAGACAGGCTCGTTCAGAAGGCATTAAAGTTGGTATGGTAAGACCTATTACACTCTGGCCTTTCCCAACAAAGAAAATAGCTGAAATAGCTGCATCTGACAAGGTAAAAGCATTTTTGACAGTTGAACTCAATGCAGGGCAGATGGTCGAGGATGTGAGACTGGCTGTTAATGGTGTAAAGCCGGTTGATTTTTACGGTAGAATGGGTGGTAATCTGCCTTCTCAAAAAGAGATTCTCGATAAGATTAAAGCGATTGCAGGTCAGTAAGGGAGATTATTTGATATGGAAAAAGTTTTTAGTAGAACAGAAGGATTGATCGATAAGCCTCTGCATTACTGCCCGGGCTGTACTCATGGCGTTATTCACCGTCTTATAGCGGAAGTAATGTGTGAAATGAATGTACTTGAAAGTACGATTGGTGTTTCACCTGTTGGTTGTACTTATAACAATTATGAATATTTTTCCTGTGATATGGTTCAGGCTGCTCATGGACGTGCTCCGGCAGTTGCTACAGGAATAAAAAGTGTACACCCTGATAATATGGTTTTTACATATCAGGGAGATGGTGATCTGGCCGCTATTGGGACAGCAGAAATAATACATGCAGCCGCCAGAGGTGAGAAGATAACGACATTTTTTGTAAATAATGCCATTTATGGTATGACTTCAGGCCAGATGGCTCCCACAACCTTGATAGGACAGAAAACTACCACATCTCCTTTTGGCCGTGATCCACAAAAACAGGGATATCCGATCAATGTAAGTGAAATGATGGCAACGCTTGAGGGCGCAGTCTATGTTGAAAGAGTTTCGGTAAATAATTTCAAAGAAATAACAAAAGCCAAAAAAGCGATTCGCAAAGCTTTCAGAGTCCAGCAGGAAGGTCTTGGTTTTTCGATGGTAGAAATACTTTCTACCTGTCCTACAAACTGGGGAATAAATCCTGCCGATTCACTTAAATGGCTGGAAGACAATATGATGACCAAGTATCCTCTGGGTGTTTTCAGAGGAGAAGATCTGGAGGTAAAATAAAATGGCTTTAACTGATTTTTCAATAATTATTGCCGGGTTTGGTGGTCAGGGAATTTTGTCAGCCGGCCGTATAGTTGCTACGGCTGCTTTGCTTGAGGGACATGAAGTATCATGGTTTCCCTCATATGGACCAGAAATGAGAGGCGGAACCGCAAATTGTGGAGTTGTAGTATCGGATAGTATGATTGGTTCACCGGTAATAAATGACGCAGATGTTGTAATTGCTCTTAATGCACCCTCTTTGGAAAAATTTACCCGCCAGGTTAAACCTGGTGGAGTGATTATAGTTGACAGTTCTCTGGTCAAAGCAGTTCCTGAAAGAAAAGATATCAGATTTTTCCCAATACCTGCTTCTGAGCTGGCAAATGAATTGGGCAATATGAATTTTGCTGTTATTTATTTGCTCGGCTGTATGAACGCAAACAGTAATTGCATAAGTGCAAAAACTTTCGAAGCTGCTCTTAAAGAGGTTTTGCCTGAAAGACATCATCATCTGATACCTGCAGAGATGGAGGTTTTTGCTAAAGGTGCCGAATTTACTGCCCAATAAGCAATAGACAATAAACACGATATTTTTATAAATTTTATGTTAATGATGATGAAAGAGCAGTGAAAACTGCTCTTTTTTGTTGTGCAAAAAGACCAATGAGTTATAATGTTATTAATAGATGAATATAGGAGGTACTAATATGGCGCGTCAAGAAGTCGTTGCAATGATTCTTGCAGGGGGGCAAGGTTCAAGGTTAGGTGTTTTGACCAGATATCTTGCAAAACCGGCGGTGCCCTTTGGCAGCCGTTACCGCATTATTGATTTCCCTTTAAGCAATTGTACAAATTCCGGAGTAGAAACAGTAGGTGTTTTAACCCAGTATCAGCCGCTGGCATTGAATAGATATATCGGTAATGGTCATTCTTGGGATCTGGACAGAAATAACGGTGGAGCATATATTCTACCTCCTTATCAGAGTTCTGCCCGGAGTGACTGGTACAAAGGAACGGCAAATGCAATTTACCAGAACATAGAATTCATAGAAAGCTATGATCCTAAATATGTTTTGATTCTTTCTGGAGATCATATTTACAAAATGAATTATGCAAATATGATTAGAAGTCATATAAAAGAACAGGCTGATGCAACTATTGCTGTATTTGAAGTGCCCTGGGAAGAAGCTTCCAGATTTGGCATCATGAATACTGATAAGAACAATAACATAATTGAATTTGAAGAAAAACCCAAAAAACCCAAGAGTAATCTTGCTTCTATGGGAGTTTACATATTTAACTGGGAAGCTTTGCGCAGCAAGTTGATTGAAGATGAGCTGATAAAAAATTCCAGCCATGATTTCGGTAAAAATATTATTCCCTCCATGCTGGCTGATGGCATGAAACTGTCTGCTTACAGATTTTGCGGTTACTGGAAAGACGTTGGTACAATAAGCAGTCTCTGGGAATCTAATATGGATATACTCGACAGGCCTCAGGAAATAAATCTGATGGACAGGAGTTGGAGAATATATAGTAGAAACCCTATTAAACCTGCTCATTATATTTCTCAAGGTGCAAAAGTAATAAACAGTGCCCTGACCGACGGTTGTAATATTTATGGAACTGTTGAACACTCTGTTTTGTCAAACAGTGTTACAGTAGAAAAAGGAGCAACTGTTAAAGACTCTATTCTCATGCCTGGTGTAACCGTAAAATCAGGGGCTTATCTTGATAAGTGCATAGTTGGTTTTGAAACAATAATTGGCAAGGATGTAAGAGCTGGTGCCAGTTTTGAAGGTGATTGTAAATATGAAGATAAAAAACTCTGCAGTGGAGGCATTACTGTTTTTGGACGAGGCTTATGCATCAGAGAGGGCGTAGTTATTCCTGGAAACTGCATGATAGAACTTGAAGACGGATTGGAATCTGATGAGATTGTGGAATACACATTCCGTGTTCGTTGATTAAGTTTACAGGAGGGAAAAATATATGTTTATAAATGCAATGGGATTGATTCTTGCCGATCATAAAAAAATTGTACTTGGTGATTTAAGTAAGCCGCGTGCGCTTGCGGCTATGCCTATAGGCGGAAGATATAGAATTATAGACTTTATGCTTTCTAATATGGTTAATTCAGGTATTACAAGTGTTGGTGTAATCGCCTTAAATAAATATAAATCACTAATGGATCATCTTGGAACCGGCAGCTCTTGGGATCTGGACAGAAAAAAGCAAGGGCTGTCACTTCTGCCGCCTTATATAAATTCAATTAATGTAGACAAAGGTGGAGAGATAGACGATCTTACGGGATTGCTTGATTTTTTCCAGTCAAACAATCAAAAATATGTAATAGTTTCTGACAGCAATATAATCTTCAATAGTTTACTTAATGAATTTGTAAACAAGCATGAAGAATCAGGTGCCGATATGACAATCATGTACAATCGTGATGGTGTTAAATACGGTTCTCCCAGTGTTATGCTCGATCTGGATCGTCGTGGTTATCTCAAAGATATGATGATTAATCCGGCAAAACCATCAACTACAAGATGCTCTATGGGTGTGATGGTTCTGGACAGGGAATTATTGATCGATTTGGTAAGTGAATCGATAGCCCGTGGTGAACATGATTTCTCAATTGACTATTTATTAAAAAAATATAGCAGTTACAAAATACGAGGGTTTGAGTACAAAGGCCTTACACTAAGAATAAATTCTGTTCCATCTTATTTTTCCGCTACTATGCGGCTGCTAGAAGACTCTGTCAGGAAAGATCTTTTCTGGTCTGGTCTGCCGGTATATACAAAGGTAAAAGATGAAGCTCCAAGCTTATATGATGAGAACAATATTGTCAGCAATTCAGTGATATCAGATGGTTGCAGCATAATGGGATCAGTTACAGACAGTATGCTTTTTCGTGGAGTGACAATATCTCGTCATGCTGTTATAAAAAATTGCATTATCATGCAGGATGTTCATGTTTCGGAAGCTGTAGAACTGGAAAATGTCATAATTGATAAAAACTGTGTGATCAGACCGGGAATTAAGCTGCTTGGACAAGCCGAATATCCTGTAGTTATCGGTAAGGGGGCAATAGTATGAAGATTCTTTTTGTTACTTCTGAGCTTGCTCCGCTTGCCAAATCCGGGGGCTTGGGTGATGTTGCCGGAGCCTTGCCTCAGAGCATAAAAAAAGCTGGTCATGATATCAGAGTCATTATGCCGTTATACAAGATCATAAAAGATAAATATGAAGATCAGCTTAAATTTATCCGCTGGTCAATGCTTAAGCTTGGCTGGCGCACTATGTACAGTGGCCTTTTGAGTATGGATTTCAATGGAGTGGAAATATATTTTATTGATAATGAATACTATTTTGGACATGATCAGCTATATATAGATTATTCCTTTGATATTGAAAGATTTAGCTTTTTCCAGCTGGCAGCAATTGATGCAATGGGTAAACCAATGAATTTTGAACCTGATATAATGCATCTTAATGACTGGCAGTGCGGTATGATCCCTTGCCTGCTTGATGCAAATTATAAACCATATGGACATCATGAGAATGTAAGAACTGTGTTTACAATTCATAATCTAAAATATCAGGGAATACATGGACGTGAAAGAATACTGGATTTGCTTGATATTCCTGAAAGATACCTTAATGATAACGGAATACTCAAAGATGGTGTGCCTAATTTTATGAAAGCTGCCCTGGTTTATGCAGATAGAATAACAACCGTATCTCCCACATATTCGAGGGAGATCATGATGCCGTATTATGGAGAAGGGCTTGATAATGTTCTGAATGAACAAAGCTGGAAACTTCAAGGTATATTAAATGGTATTGATACCGAAACATATAATCCCAAAACTGACAAGCAGATTGCAGAAAATTATGATGTTGATAATTGGCAAAAAGGTAAAACTGCCTGTAAGCTTGCACTGCAAAAAGAACTTGGTCTGAAGCAGGATCCGGATACACCTTTGATTGGTATGATTACAAGACTTGTAGATCAAAAAGGACTGGATCTTCTGATCAGAATTCTGGAAGAATTGTTACAGGAAAATATTCAGTTTGCTCTTTTGGGTACAGGCGATCCTGATTACGAAAATACTCTTCGCGAAATAGCCCAGAGGAATACAGATTCAATGGCTGCCTGCATAACCTTCAGCCAGCCTCTATCTCATAGAATATATGCAGGATCAGATATGTTTTTAATGCCTTCCTTGTTTGAGCCTTGTGGGCTGTCACAGATGATTTCAATGAGATATGGTACAATACCTGTTGTTCGTGAAACTGGTGGACTTATAGATACGGTAGAACCGTATAATCAGTATGAAGGAACAGGTAATGGTTTTGCTTTTGCCAATATAAACGCCCATGAGCTTTTGTTTACTGTAAAATATGCTTGCGAAGTATATCGTGAATCGCAGGAAGCATGGCAGTCAATGGTTTTACGAGCCATGGCCGGAGAATACTCCTGGGATAAATCGGCAAAAACTTATTTGGAGATGTACGAAGAATTACTTCGTGCAACAGGACAGGCAGGTAATTAATGTTTGCGACTCATAACAGCCGTTTGCTGGCATATCGTCAACCTTTTGGTGCAGTTTCTATCGATTCTGCAGTTCGGTTCTCTTTAAGAGTAGAGCCTCAGGGAGACAATGTTCAGTCAGTTTATCTATGTTATGCATACGGCTTAAAAACCTTTCACCAAAGCAGATTAAGACTTGAGTTGAAGCCTCTTTCTGCAGACGTGAAAACAGAGAAAGAAAATCAGTGGTATAAAGGTATTTGTGATATGCCCTCCGAACCAGGACTTTTTTTCTACTGGTTTGAAATTCATGTAAATAATACTAAAACATGGTTTACGGCAGATCTGGAAAAGTACGATGGTTCAGGTCGTTTTAGTCCGTCTGCCCCACAGTTTATGGCTGGTGATGGCATGACTCCGGCACCTTTTCAGGTAACGGTTCATCTTTCTGCTTTTTCAGTTCCTGCCTGGTTGCCAGGATCTGTCATGTATCAGATTTTTCCAGATAGATTCAAGCGTGACTCAGAATATTCTTATGAAAGAATGATTGAATCTGGAAATTACCCTGAAAGAATATGGCATAAAGAATGGGATGAGGATGTCGATTATCATGGTAAGCCTGATACCGGTTATATTGCCTGTGATTTTTTTGGCGGATCTATCAGAGGAATCATTGAAGAACTTGATTATATTGAGAATCTGGGAATTGAAATAATTTATCTCAATCCTGTATTCAAAGCTCGTTCTAATCACAGATATGATACGGGAGATTATGAAATAATTGATCCAATGCTGGGAACAGAGCAAGATTTTAAATCTTTGTGTCAGTTGGCTGAAAGCCGCGGTATCAAGATTATTCTGGATGGCGTTTTCAGTCATACCGGAGCAGACAGTAAGTACTTTAATAAATTTGACAGATATGACGTTCGTGGAGCATGGCAGGAAGCCATTGAACAGGAATCATCGGCTCAGGTATGTTCTAAATACTCCAGCTGGTATAGTTTCCATCGTAAAAACGAAGAGGTTTTCTACGACTCATGGTGGGGCTTTCCTGACTTGCCTGCTGTAAATGAACATGATTTATCTTATCGTCATTATATGACAGGGCCAGAGGGAATAATTAGATACTGGCTCAAAGCTGGTATATCAGGCTGGCGGCTGGATGTTTCTGATGAATTGCCTGATAGTTTTCTCAGGGATGTCAGAAGAGCATGTCTAGCAGAGAAAAAAGATTCATTTATCATGGGCGAGGTGTGGGAAGATGCCAGCCGCAAAGTAAGTTATGGCAAATACAGAGATTTCCTGCTTGGCAGAACCCATGACAATATCATGGGTTATCCATTTAGAAATGCTCTTTTAAATTGGTTGTCCGGACGCCATGACGCAAAACGCATGCTTAACGAGCTTGAAACTATAAGGGAGCATTATCCTGTTGTTAGTTTTTACAGCAGCATGAATCTTATCAGCAGTCATGATGTACCAAGAGCAATAACAGAGATTGCGGGAATTCCCGACCCTGGCAGCAGAGACGCTCAACAAAAAACAAAACTTTCTGATTCGGCAAGAAAAAGAGGTGAGCAGCTTCTGGCACTGGCGATAATGTTTCAGATTGCCTACCCGGGTATAGCCGCTATTTATTATGGTGACGAAACTGCTATGGAAGGCTACAGGGATCCTTTTAACAGAAGAACTTTCCCTTGGGGCAAAGAAAACAAAAAACTTCAGGCATGGTATGCAAAAATTGCCAAGCTGCGGAAAGAACTTCCTGTTTTAAAAACAGGTTATTATTCAGCTCTTTATGCAGAAGGTGATGTTTTTGCTTTTGAACGAACTCTTGATAATGAAAGCAAAGATGTTTTTGGCAATATACTCCCAGGAACTAAGCGTGTTCTAGCAGTATTTAATCGTAGTCAGCACAGTTCGGAAGTTAATATTTCAGGTCAGATCATTACATTATCTCCATATTCAGGGATAATAGAATTTGATGGTCAAAAAATAGAAAATCATTCTTGACAAGCCACCCGCAGATGCGTATAATTGCTCATGCTGATGCAAATTAGTTGCCTCAGAAAAACAATAAATGCGGCCATGGCGGAACTGGCAGACGCGCACGTTTGAGGGGCGTGTGGGAGACCATATGGGTTCAAGTCCCATTGGCCGCACCATCGAAAACACTTGAGGCTCTAGGGTCTTGGGTGTTTTTGTTTTCCTCAGGTACTAGATTTTATTTTTCAAAATACCTTGACGATATTGTATAAAAAGATCCATCTTCATATATAACGGGTGATTTTAGTTATCATCGATTTTCAGATAAATCTATACTTAGAATAAAATATAAGCTAAACAGCGAAAGACAATATGTTGTAGCTGAATTTGATTACATCGATGACTCCAATTCTGTAAGCAATTATCAAATTTGCTGTGTGGCATCCCTTGTCACCGATTGCCAAATTTGTAATTTGCGGTTATAGTATTTGGGTAGCGTCTGTTACAGTATTGTCTGTAGCGGTTGTTTTTTTATCTTTTAGTAGCGAATAGTAGCGATAAGCTTAAACTTTGACTATTAATACTGACTTTGATTTTTGACATGGTTTTGCTAAATTATTACAGGCTTTTGCTTTTTTAGATTTAGACATTTAATTTTGTAGTACGGAAGGACAATTTGATGCAGTATTTTATTCTTGGAACATTTATGTTTATTATGATTACGGTTGGTATTATTAGCAGCCGTAAGGTCAAAACTACTGATGATTTCGTGCTTGGTGGCCGTAAAATGGGACCATGGCTTTCTGCTTTTTCTTATGGAACGACGTATTTTTCGGCTGTTGTATTTGTAGGTTATGCCGGCAGATACGGTTGGTCTTTCGGTCTTGCTTCGACCTGGATAGGTATTGGCAATGCAATAATAGGCAGTTTGTTGGCCTGGCTTCTTCTGGCCGACCGCACCAGAAGAATTTCACATGCCTTGAATGTTAATAATATGGCTGATTTTTTTGGCAGGAGATATGAAAGTAAAGGACTTGAGAAATTTTCAGCTTTAATTATTTTTGTTTTTCTGATTCCTTATTCTGCATCAGTTTATCAGGGATTAGGACATATTTTTGTAAGGTTTTTCGCTGGAACTCCTTTAGAGCATCTGGAATTAAGTATGTTGCTGATGGCTGTTATCACAGCTGTATATCTATATTTTGGTGGCTATATATCGACTGCAGTTAACAGTCTTATACAGGGGATTGTAATGTTGTTTGGTACAGGCTATATGGTCTGGAAAGTTCTTGATATTGTAGGCGGTTATCAACAGGGTAAAATTGAACTTGCTGCTGAGCAGGTAGAAGGCGTAGCTTCAGGAGCTTTAGCTACTCCGCTGGGCGCGCAGCCCTTTGATTTGATGATTCTGCTGCTGATGACAAGTGTAGGTACACTGGGATTGCCTCAGATGGTTTCAAAATTCAAAGGTATACGCGACCGTAAGACTGCTCACAAGGCTACTATAATGAGCACTGTTTTTGCAATTATTATCGGTGGTGGTGCTTATTTCATGGGTGGTTTTTCCAGAATCCTTAATCATAAACTGAATCTGGGTTTTGAACAGGGTGATAATCTTGATACATTGATGCCATTAATTTTTGAAAATCTTCTTACACCTGAATTTTTGGCTGTTCTTGTTGTCCTGATGCTTTCGGCGTCAATGTCTACGCTGGCTTCGATTGTTCTTGTTTCTGCGCCTGTTTTCAGCAAAACTATATTGAAAAAAGATAATATGAAAATATTGCGTCTGCTTTCTATAGGCTTTGTTTTTGTTTCCTGGCTGGTTGCCGTTATTCCAAGTGCGATCGTAACTTTGATGGCTTTTTCATGGGGGGCGGTGTCCGGTTCATTCATAGGCCCTTATATCTGGGGGCTTTACAGTAAAAAAATAACTCGTTTCGGGGCAACGGCTGGTATGGTAAGCGGTCTGATGACTGTTTTGATCGGTGCGGCTGCAGCCTTTATGCAAAATTCTCAAACAGCTACCAGCTGGTCTCCTAGACTGGCTGTTCTGGCTATGGGTGTTTCATTATGCGTAACACCTCTGGCTAGTTTGATATCACAGAAATGGTCAAAAATACCTGAAGGAGCGAAAGTATTATGATCTGGAATTCAGCAGAAAAAATGAGTCGCAGTGAAATGAAGTCTCTGCAGCTTGAGCGTTTGCAGCAGGTTGTTAACAGAGTCTGGGATAAGGTTCCGTTTTACCGTAGTAAAATGGAAGAGATGGGAGTAAGACCTGAGCATATCAGGGAATTAAAGGATATCTCTCTTTTGCCAGTAACTGTGAAAAATGATTTGCGTGACCATTATCCATATGGTTTGTTTGCAAGCCCGCAGAAAGATATTGTTAGATTTCATGCATCTTCTGGTACTACCGGTAAACCAATTGTAGTTGGTTATACCAAAAATGATATGGAAGTATGGACTGATTGTTGTGCCCGTGTTGCTTCTGCTGCAGGAATTGGTGAAGATGATATTTGTCAGATTGCTTTTGGCTATGGCATGTTTACCGGTGGTTTCGGTATGCATTATGGTATCGAGAGAGTTGGAGCAACCGTTGTTCCCGCTTCCAGCGGTAATTCTGAAAGACAACTTATGTTTATGCAGGATTTTGGTACTACAGCATTAATTGCTACCCCTTCTTATGTGCTTCATTTATCCGAGGTTATGGATCAGGCAGGTATTACGCCTGATGATTTGAAACTAAAGACCGGCTTATTTGGCGGTGAAGGTCATACTCCGCAAATGCGTGAACTGATCGAACAAAAGTTAGGAATCGTGGATACTCAGAATTATGGTCTAACAGAATTATGCGGTCCTGGTGTTTCTTATGAATGTCTGGAAAACAAAGGCATGCACATAAATGAGGATCATTTCTTCCCTGAAATAATCGATCCTGCTACAGGAGAAGTTTTACCTGAGGGAGAACAAGGTGAACTGGTATTTACTACACTTACCAAAGAAGGAATACCTATGATACGTTATAGGACGAAGGATATTTCCAGACTGACTTCTGAACCTTGTGCCTGTGGCAGAACCAATGTGAGAATGGATCTGGTCAAGGGTCGTTGTGATGATATGATGGTAATCAGAGGAGTAAATGTATTTCCTTCACAGATTGAATCTGTTTTAATGACTGTTGAAGGAATCGGCCCGCATTATCAGATTATTGTTACTACGGAACACTATATGGATAAAATGGAAGTCCAGGTAGAATTGATTGATGGACAGAAGCTGGAAAGCTATGCCGGACTTGAAAGCCTGATTAATGAGATACGACATAAGATCAGAACCGTACTGCAGATAGATGTTAGAGTTACTCTGCTTAATCCACAGACCTTGGAACGGACTGCTGGTAAATCCAAAAGAGTTCTTGATAAGAGAGAAAAATGTTTTTGAGTTAAGGGTAAATGTTATAGATTGGAATTTTTTATGAAAGGGAACAGGTGAGTGATTTGAAAGAGATTTTACTTGGCAATGAAGCCATTGCCCGCGGCGCATATGAAGCCGGAGTCAAAGTTGTGTCGTCCTATCCCGGTACGCCTAGTACCGAAATAACCCAGGCTGTGTCAGGATACGAACGTATCTACAGTGAATGGGCTCCTAATGAAAAGGTTGGTCTTGAAGTGGCCATAGGAGCGAGTATAGCAGGTGTTAGAGCTATGAGCTGTATGAAGCATGTAGGTCTTAATGTTGCTGCCGATCCTCTTTTTACTGTTTCTTATACAGGTGTTTCCGGTGGTCTGGTGATTGTTGTTGCTGATGATCCAGGTATGCATAGTTCACAAAATGAGCAAGATAGCAGAAATTATGCAAGAGCTGCCAAATTACCAATGCTTGAGCCTTCAGATAGTCAGGAATGTCTGGATTTTACCAAAAAAGCTTTTGATTTATCGGAGCAGTACGATACCCCTGTTATGATACGTTTGTCAACGCGTATTTCTCATTCAAGAACTCTTACTCAGACAGGTGAACCTCTTGAAATCAAGCGCATTCCTTATGAGAAAAATATGCAAAAGAATGTCATGATGCCGGCGATGGCTATAAAAAGACATCCTTTTGTAGAAAAAAGGCAGGTTCAACTTGCTGCTGATGTAAGTGCGGACAAAGTTGAAGGCTTATACCAGATAGATGAAGGGTCATCTTCAATAGGTATAATAACCAGTGGTATAGCATATCAGTTTGTTAAAGAAGCAATACCTGAAGCAAAAGTCCTCAAGCTCGGAATGATTTGGCCGTTGCCTTTTGACCTGATCCGTAATTTTGCTGACTCAGTCGATCGCTTGGTTATAGTCGAAGAGTTGGATCCTGTGATTGAAAATGAATGTCGTGCCGCAGGTATAAAGTGCGAAGGCAAAGATCTGTTTTCTTTGTGTGGCGAATATAACCCGGTGATGATTCGGGAAGCGTTGAGTGATAATCCCCAACCTGTATCGGCTTTTGACCAGTCAGCTTTACCTTTTGCACCTGGCCGTCCGCCTGTAATGTGTGCCGGTTGTCCGCATAAAGGTCTGTTTATGGCTCTTAACAAACTCAAGGCAATAGTTAGCGGAGATATTGGCTGCTATACTCTAGGTGCTCTTAGTCCTACAAGTGCGATGGATGCTTGTGTATGTATGGGTGCTTCCGTAAGTATGGCACATGGTATTGATAAAGCCACAGATAACGAACTTTCTAAGAAAACTGTTGCGGTTATAGGTGATTCAACCTTCCTTCATACAGGTGTCAATGGTCTGATAAACAGTGTTTATAACAGCAGTCAAAGCACAATAATTATTCTTGATAATTCTATTACAGGTATGACCGGACATCAGCAGAATCCCTCTACCGGTATGGATATACATCTGCAGCCTGCACCTGTTGTTGATCTTGAGGCTCTTTGCAGCGCGATTGGTGTTAAATCAATCCGTGTTATAGATCCGGCGGATACCGCTGTCTGCCGCAAAGAAATTGCTGCAGCGATGGCTGAGCCTTTTGTCTCTGTTATCATTGCTCGTAGGCCATGTGCACTGATCCCTACAGGTAAAGGTACTCCTGAACAGGTTGTAAGCCTCGAAGAAGAAACATGTAAACGCTGCGGAGTATGTCTCAAAATTATGTGTCCTGCACTTACTAAGGGCGCCGAGGGATATCCGGTTATAGATCCGGTGACCTGTAATGGCTGTAACCTTTGTGTAAGGGTTTGTCCTTTTGATGCTCTTAAAGCTGGTAAAGGGGAGGTAAAAGTATGAAAAAATCTCTGAATATAGTTCTGGCCGGGGTAGGTGGTCAGGGAACTCTGGTTGCAGGAAAGCTTTTTGGTTTAATTGCCGCCCGTCTGAATCTTGATGTCAAAGTATCTGAAGTGCACGGTATGGCACAAAGAGGCGGCAGTGTTATAACTTATGTAAGAATTGGTGAAAAGGTAAATTCTCCTGTAATTGAACCGGGAGTCGCAGATTTTATACTTGCTTTTGAGGAACTTGAAGGAATGCGCTGGGCATATCTTCTGAAACAAGGGGGAACCTTGTTCATGAATACCAGGCGTACTATTCCTATGCCGGTAGCGATGGGACAGGCTGAATATCCTGATAACATAGTTGAGTCCATAGAGGAACTGGCCGACGAAGGTACTAAAATATATGCTTTTGACGCACATAAAATTGCTGCGGAAGCAGGTAGTGTAAGAGCCGTAAACTTTGTTATGACAGGAGCATTGTCAAAACTGACTGATATTGATCCTGAGATTTTCAAGCAGGCTATAGAAACACTCTTTGCAAATAAAAATCAGAAATTTGTTGAAATAAATCAACGTGCTTTTGATCTTGGTTCTGCTATAATAGAATCAAAATGACAGGAGGTTGAGACTATGCTGGTAAAACAGATATCGGTATTTCTTGAGAATAAATCAGGTCGTCTGGCAGAGGTGACAAAAAATCTGGGAGAGAATAATATTGATATTAGAGCTCTCTATATTGCAGATACGACGGAATATGGAATTCTGCGTATGATTGTTGATCAACCGGAAGCTGCATTGAAATCTCTGACCGACAATGGCTTTACTGTTAGTTCTACCAATGTCATAGCCATTGCAGTTGAGGATCACCCGGGAACTTTGGACAAAGCACTGGAAACATTAAGTGAAGGTTCCATTTCAGTAGATTATCTATATGCTTTTGTAGGACGTTCATCCAGTGATGCTATCGTAATTATAAGAGTTGAAAATCCCCAGCTTGCACTGGATAAGCTGGAGCAGACAGGTATCCGTGTGCTGTCAAGCAAGGAGGTATACGGAACTTGAGTTTTACCGCATATAATCAATTTGGTATCAGCAAAACCGTCTATGATCTGTCGGAACAGATTTTACAGGCGGTTTTGCCGGTATTTAAAAAGCTTGAAAATATTAAAATGGAAAATCAGCTGCGTGTGATCAAATCAATGCAGGAGGCCGGTGTATCAGAGAGTATGTTCGGCGGCACTACTGGTTATGGTTATGATGATACAAGCCGCAGTCAAATAGAGCAGACATATGCATTGGCTTTTGGTGCCGAAAAGGCGCTTGTTCGTATTCAGATAAGTGCAGGCACACAGATTCTCTCTCAATGTATGTCAGCACTTTTAAGACCGGGTGATGAAATGTTGTCTGTCACCGGTTCGCCTTACGATACTCTTAGACAGACAATAGGTATGGATAATGAGCATGGCACCGATACAGGTTCTTTAAGAGATTTTGGCATTAAATATAAGCAGATTGAATTAACTCCTGCAGGCTTTCCTGATCATAAGGCAATAACCTCTGCAATCAGTGAGAAAACGAAACTTGTATTTGTTCAGAAATCAAGAGGATATACTACAAGAAGGTCGTTGCTGTCTGATGATATTGAGGAAATTGTTAAAACGGTAAAAGCCAAATCAGAAAAAATCATAGTTCTGGTTGATAACTGCTATGGTGAATTTGTTGAAACAAAGGAGCCTTGCATGGTTGGGGCTGACATATGTGCCGGGTCTCTTATAAAAAATCCCGGTGGAGGCATTTGTCCTTCCGGTGGATATGTGGCTGGTCGTCAGGATCTGGTTGAGAAGGTTGCCTCAAGGCTTACTGCACCAGGTTTGGGCAGTCATGTGGGACCAACCCTGGGTTTTTCCAGAATTATTTCGCAAGGTTTTTATCTTGCTCCTCATATTGTATGTGAAAGCTTAAAGGGTGCAGTATTTGCAGCAGAAATGTTTAAACAGGCAGGATTTAAAACATATCCGGCAACTGATGATGTTAGAGGAGATATTGTTCAAACTTTAGAGTTTGGTGATCCCGATGCACTTGTACATTTTTGTCAAGCTGTTCAGCAGGCTTCTCCTGTTGACAGTTTTGTAAGACCTGAACCTTGGGCAATGCCTGGTTATGACAGTGAGGTAATAATGGCAGCCGGTGCTTTTGTGCAGGGATCATCGATTGAACTTTCGGCAGATGGTCCTCTTAAGACTCCTTATCCGGCATATTTGCAAGGTGGATTATGCTTTGAAAATGTCCGGTTGGCTTGCATGATGGCTTTGCAGAAAATGGAGAAAACTGTGTGAAAAGAAAAAATTCACCATTTTCAGATAGTGCAAATAGAACAAACCGAGGATACAGTCAAAACGACAGACTGAGAACCGGCTCTTCTAATGGTGCCAACACTAATAAACGAAGAAAAGGCACAGTTGATAATTTAAGCAAAAAAAATAGTTTAAAAAGGCCTGTTCTTGAACCCCGTACTGCAACTGATGTTGAAAGGCTAATGCGTATTGAACGTCGTAAAGCCAGAAATCGTGCTATTGGTATGTCAATTCTGGTAGTTTTCATTATGCTGCTTACAACAGTAATGATTATCCTTGTTATGAACAGAACAAAACCAAGACCTCGTTTTATGTTTATTCAACATGGTACTGTTGAGCATACTGTTCAAAGTACAGGCCTTATAATCAGAGATGAAACAGTATTTAACGCTCCTGCTTCAGGTATTGTTAAACCTTTAGCAACTGAGGGCAGCCGTATATCAAGAGGGCAGAAGGTTGCTTTGATAATCCCGGCCAATCAGGAGGATAAAATCAAAGAACTGCAAAAATATGAACAGGATATTGTAGATCTGCAGATTGAACTTATGAATAGTGGTAAGGGAGCAGGAGCAAGGGCTATTTATGATGAAACAAATGCAGCAATGTCCTCAGTTATAAATCTGATTCGAAGCGATATAACAAGAGATGATCTTTCGGGAATTTCTAATTATTCAACCTCATTATCTGTATTAATTGATCAGAGAAGCACAAAGCTGTTGTCCGTAGATTTCAGAGATTCCAGAATTGATCAGCTGAAAAACAGTAAAGCCCAGCTTGAACTAAGTCTTGGTCTTGATTCAGGTACTTTGATATGCCAGACTCCCGGAATTTTGTCTTTCCAGCTTGATGGTCTGGAAGCAGAATTAAATACGACTTCAGCTATGACAGTAACACCGCAGCAGTTTGATGATTACCTGAATAAAAAAGCTGATTCGCAAAGACTATCGGAAATAGTAGAAACTGAAGACCCGGTTTTAAGAATAACCGGCAGTTTGAATCAGGTACTTTTATTTAAGCTGGAGAATACATCAGCTGATAATTTTGAAGTCGGTGAGTATTATGACCTTTCAATACCTTCTGATGGCATAAGTATTCCTTCCTGCAGAATTATAAGATCTGATCAGACAGGTGATGATCTTATGCTTGCTTTTGAAACAGATAGAAGAATTGAATGGTTTTCCGACCGCCGAAGTATTGAAACAGAACTTATTCTTTCGAGTACCGAAGGAATGAAGGTTCCGATGGTATCTCTGATTGATTTTAATCAATCAGCAAAAACAGCCGAAATAATGATTGTATTTGATGGCTTTACACGAATTTGTCCGGTAAAAATAATTGATCATGACAGAGATTATGCAATAATTGAAGCTATTGAATCAGCACAGTATAAACCGGAAATTTCAACTATTCTGGTTGTTAATCCATTATCGATCGGGGAAGGTGAGTTAATTGCAGATTAAACCAGACATTGATCAAATGAAAAGCAGACTCGGAATTATACGAGATGAAATTATGCAGGCTGCAATTGATTGCAATCGAAATCCTGCAGAGATAACTCTTATAGGTGTTTCCAAATTTTTTCCGCCGGAATATGCACAGGCGGCAGTTTCTTTAGGACTGAAGGATCTTGGTGAAAACAGGGTTCAGGAAATGATAGAAAAAATAGATGTTCTGGAACAAATGGGAATGAAACCCAACTGGCATCTGATAGGCACTTTGCAAAAAAACAAGGTCAAATATGTTATTGGGAAAGCACATCTGATTCATTCTGTGGATAAGATATCTCTGCTTGAAGAAATAAATAAATGTAGCGAAAAAAAGAACATTGTCACTGATGTTCTTTTGCAGGTAAATATTTCAGGTGAGCAAACAAAGCACGGTTTTATTGCTTCTGAACTTTGTGAGAATATTGAAAATTTTTCTAAGCTTGCTTTTGTCAGGATAAGGGGGCTTATGACAATGGCTCCTATAATGTCAGATCCCGAACTTACCAGACCAATATTTACAGATACAAAAGAATTGTTTGACGAGCTTAGGCTTAAATATAACAACCGTAATTTTTCTCATTTATCAATGGGGATGAGTCAGGATTATCGCCAGGCTATTGCCTGTGGTGCAACTCATGTCAGAATAGGTACAGCTATTTTTGGTTCTCGTATCTAGTAATTCCTGTAATAAAAATGACATATAAGCAACCTCAGATTGCAGCATGATTACAGCCCTTTTACTCTTGGTATTTTAGGTTGATTCAGATTGATGCCAAACTTATAATGACTTTATAGTTCAAGCTTAGATAGCTGGAGGGTGACATTATGGCAGCCATTTTAGACAAAATATTTAATCGTTTTGGTGGATTTGAAGATGAATATGAATACGAGGAATCTTATGCACAGGATTCTTATGATGAACCAGAATATGAGGAAGAGCCTATGGAAGAAGAACCTATTACTTCTACAATACGCCGTCCACAAACTTCATCACGTGTAGTTGATTTTAAGTCCAGTAGTCAACAGCAGGTTGTTATCATGCAACCGGCAGACATAGAGTCTGCACAACAGGCATGTGATCATATAAGATCAGGAAAAACTGTTATATGCAATATTGAGAAAATAGATCCTAAGGTAGCACAGCGTGTAATTGATTTTGTTACAGGTGCTGCATATGCTCTTGATGGTAAAGTTTTGCCTGTTTCATCAGTCATCTTTGTTGTTGCACCAAGAAATACTTCTTTGCTTGAAGGCGGCATAGTCGGTCAGAGTATGGATTATGTTAAACAGCAGTCTTCATATGCAAAATAAAATTTGAAATCGATGTTTAGATATTGATTTCAGAGTGAAATTTACATTCATTTTTCTTATTAATAACACACTATAAGGATTATCTCTTGATAATATGGAGATAGTCCTTTTATTTTTTGTTTTTTATCAATATACTGTATTTCTTTTATGATATAATTACCGATACTGGAGGGATATGTTATGAAAATTCTTTCTATAGCTGTGCCATCATATAACTCAGAAGATTACCTGCACCGATGCCTTGATACACTTGTTAGCGGTGGTTCTGATGTAGAGATTATAATTGTAGATGATGGTTCTACAGATAAGACATCTGCAATAGCCTTTGAATATAAAGAAAAATATCCTGATATCGTTCGAGTAGAGGTTAAGGAGAATGGTGGACATGGTTCTGCTGTTAATCGCGGACTTATGGTCGCTACGGGTAAATTTTTCAAGGTTGTAGACAGTGATGACTGGATTGAAAAAGCTGCTTATTTAAGAATTCTTGATTGTCTGCGTACACAACAGGATCTTGATTTGCTGATTACAAACTATGTTTACGAGTATTTCTATAATGGAACAAGCCATACTGTTCATTACCGTAATGTATTCCCGCAGGAGAAAATATTTGGCTGGGAACATATTCATAAATTTAGAGTAAGTCAGCTTTTATTGATGCACAGCATGATCTACCGTACTGAGGTATTGCGTGATTGTGGTCTTCATTTACCTGAACATACATTTTATGTCGATAATGTTGTTGCTTATCAGCCATTACCTTATATAGGTAAAATGATGTATCTTGATGTTGATTTTTACAGGTATTTTATTGGCAGGCCGGATCAGTCTGTGAGTACCGTAAACATGATAAAAAGGATAGATCAGCAGATCAGAGTAACGAAGATGCTTGTATCGCTGTATCATTTGGAGACTGATATATCAGATAGAAAACTCAGACGTTATATGTACAGATATTTATCAATGATGGTTGCTATTTGTCTTGTTCATCTTATTATTTCCAAAGAAGAAGCAAATCTGGCTAAGATACCTGAAATCTGGTCATTCATAAGAAATTATGATCAGAATATGTATAAAAAAATAAGAAGAAGTCAGATTAACCGGGTTGCAAGTCTGCCTGGAAGAAGTGGGCGAATGCTTACCAGAACGGGCTTTTATCTGGCCAGAAAGATATTTAAATTCAGTTCTTAGTTTTTATTACATAAATTCATAAAAAGCGGCTGATTTATGCCGTTTTTTCATATCAGGGGGAACTTAATGGGTATAATAATCGGATTGGATATTGGCGGAAGTACAACCAAAATAGTTGGACTAAAAGAAAAAGAACTGATTGGAACGACTCTGGTCAGAGCAAGTGATCCTGTTGCTTCTGCTTTTGGAGCTTTCGGCAAATTCATGAACGAAAACAATATTGATATTTCTGAAGTAGAAAGAGTAATGGTTACAGGTGTAGGGTCTTCATATCTTACCGGCAGACTTCTGAATATAGATGCAATTAAAACACCTGAGTTTCAGGCGATCGGACTTGGTGGTCTTTACGTTTCAGAACTTGAACAGGCTATTGTTGTCAGTATGGGCACGGGAACTGCTTTTATTAGTGCCTGTCAGGAGGAGGTTGAGCATATTATTGGTTCAGGAGTCGGTGGAGGAACTTTATTGGGTTTATCGAACCGAATGATTAATGTCAGAGACTTCCAGATGTTTACAGATCTTGCCGAAACAGGTGATCTGGCACATATTGATCTCACAATTGGAGATATCAGCCGTCGCGAAATACCAGGATTGTCCTCAGATACAACTGCTTCAAATTTCGGCAAGGTTACGGATACAGCGACAAATTCGGACATTGCCCTAGGTATTGTTAATCTTGTTTTTCAGTCTGTTGGCACTGCGGCCGTACTTTGTGCAAGGCTTAAACAAATAAATCAGATAGTATTCACTGGTAATCTGACTCTTGTGTCTCAGGGCAAAAGAGTACTTGGAGCCTTTTCCAGACTCTATGGAATTGATATAATCGTACCGGATCATGCTGAATTTGCAACTGCGATCGGTGCAGCATTATGCAATCCTGAGACTTTGTAAGATAAGTATAGTATGATTTTTTCAGAATAGGTTAATTTTTCAGTCATCAGAGTATTAAACAATGAATGAGGAGAGTGAATGTATGAAAATTGCTTTTTCAACACTAGGTTGTCCTGAATGGTCGTGGTTGGAAATTACTTCAATGGCCAAGGATCTTGGTTACCAGGGAATAGAAATTCGTGGTCTGGGTCAGGAGATTCGTGCTGCCAGAGCAAAACCTTTTACCGCAGAAGCATTGCCTGAAACTTTAGAAAGACTAAAAAATCTAGGAATCAATCTTACTTGTTTTTCTTCTGATTGCTGTCTTAAGCAGCCGGAAAAAAGACAAGAGATAATGGCTGAAGGTTTTGAATATATTGATCTTGCTGCCAGAGCAGGTGTGCAGTATGTACGTGTTCTAGGTGATCGTGGACCTGCACCGGAAGGTGAGGTTGATGATTCTGTTGTCCTCGAATCTTTACGAGCACTGGCTGATTATGCTTCATGGAGACAGGTAACACTTTTGATAGAAACGAATGGTGTATATGCCCAGTCGAAACGTTTGGCTGCTTTACTGGATACACTTAATCACCAGTCGGTTAGAGTTTTGTGGGATATAAATCATCCATATCGTTTCTTTTCAGAAAAGCCTGAAGAGACTTGGAATAATCTCAAGAAATATATTTCTTATGTTCACGTTAAGGATTCTGTTGTAATAGATGGAAAACTGAAATACCGTATGACCGGATCAGGAGATCTTCCTGTGCGTGAAGCTCTTGATATACTGCATGAAAATGGTTATGAAGGCTATGTTTCACTGGAATGGGTAAAACGCTGGAGTCGTGATCTGGAAGACGCAGCGATCGTTTTTCCTGCTTATGCAACCTGGATGCAAAGTTATCTGGCAGATAAAGCTCACGTCTGCAAGCCCAAAAGTGAAAAAGAACAGCTTAAAACTTCTGCAGATGACAAGGCTGGCAAAAGATTATTTGATAAAGATATTCTCATTGATTTGACAATGGGTGAATTGTTGGAAAAAGTGGCTTGTGAATTTCCTGATCAGTATGCTGTAAAATATATAACTCAGGATTATACACGTACATATAGTGAGTTTCTTAGTGATGTTGATCAGGCTGCCCGAAGTCTGCTGGCAATCGGAGTGAGAAAAGGAGATCATGTTGCTGTATGGGCTACCAATTATCCACAATGGTTGCAGATTTTCTTTGCTGCTGCCAGAATTGGTGCTGTGCTTGTTACTGTAAATACAGCATATAAAATACATGAAGCTGAATATCTTCTTCATCAATCAGATACCCATACCCTGTTCATGATGGACAGTTATAAAGATTCAGATTATGTTTCTATTTTAAACGAAATTTGTCCTGAACTTAAAGAATCCGCACCTGGTCAGCTTAATTCGAAAAAGCTGCCTTTGCTTAAAAATGTAATTAACTTTACGAGTGAACAACCTGGATGCTTCAACTGGAAAAACTTTATAGAACTGGGGCAATCTGTTCCACAAAGCAGAGTAGTGGAAATTGGGAAAACACTTCATCAGGATGATGTGGTAAACATGCAGTACACATCAGGAACAACAGGTTTTCCTAAAGGGGTAATGCTGACACACTATAATATAATAAATAATGGTAAATGCATTGGCGACTGTATGAATTTTACAACAGATGACAGACTGCTGATTCCTGTGCCTTTTTTCCATTGCTTTGGTCTTGTGCTGGCAATTCTTGCTTCTGTCACACATGGTACCACCATGGTTCCTCTTGAGTATTTCCAGCCGGCAAAAGTTCTGGAAGCTATTGATAAAGAAAAGTGTACGGCTATGCATGGTGTGCCAACAATGTTTATTGCCGTACTTGAACATCCTGATTTTAACAAGACAGATTTCTCCAGTATGCGTACCGGTATAATGGCAGGTTCTCCTTGTCCGATCAAAGTTATGCAGGATGTTGTTGATAAGATGAATATGTCAGAAATTACAATTGTTTTCGGACAGACGGAAAGTTCTCCCGGGTGTACACAAAGCCGTGTTGATGATCCGCTTGAAGTTCGTGTTGGTACAGTCGGCAGTGCTCTGCCGGGCGTTACATGCAGAGTAGTTGATCCTGAGACAAACAAAGAAGTTGCCAATGGAACGGCAGGTGAGTTTGTCGCTAAAGGCTATAATATCATGAAAGGTTATTATAAGATGCCTGAGGCAACTGCTGCAGCTATTGATGAAGATGGCTGGTTGCATACTGGTGATCTGGCTGTACGTGATGATAATGGTAATTATAAAATAACCGGTAGAATTAAGGATATGATTATTCGCGGTGGTGAGAATCTTTATCCCAAAGAAATTGAAGATTTTATGTATACACATCCGGAAGTAAAAGATGTTCAGGTGGTAGGTGTGCCTGATAAGACCTATGGTGAGGCTGTTTTGGCTGTTGTAATAAAGAAAGAAGGTTCAACCGTAACTGAAGATGAGCTCAAAGAATTTGTTCGCAGTCATATGGCTAAACATAAAACTCCAAAATATGTACGTTTTATTGATAGTTTCCCAATGACAGGCAGCGGTAAAATTCAGAAATACAAGCTTCGTGAATGGGGTATTGAAGTTTTAAACCTCAAGGAGGCGGCCTCAATTGAAACAGCCTGATTTAGTCAAAAATATTGAAAGCAGTTCTGATGATCTGAACCACGATTCCCGAAAAAAAGGGAATCGTGGCTTGGCTTTGAGAGCTTTTGAGCTCGATATGCTGCGTGGATTAGCCATACTAATGATGATTTTGCACCATTTTATCTTTGATTTACGACATCTTTTAGGTATTGATGTATTTGCTTTTCAGGATACCTGGTGGTTTGATGCCTTGCTGCGACCAGTTTTTTTATTTGTTTTTCTGACCGTATCCGGCATCTGTTGCACTTTTTCGCGAAGTAACAGCAAAAGAGGCTTGAAAATGGCTCTTGCTGCTTTATTGTTTACTTTAGCCACCACGATCGTCTGGCAGATAACCGATATGCAGCTGGCAATATTTTTTAATATTTTACATTTACTGGCTATAGGTACAATCATATATGCTTTGCTGGAAAAATTACTTAAGCAAAAGAGTAATTTGTTTACCTTTTTACTATTGTTTCCGGGAGCGGTGATTATCTGGGCTGCAAGTACTCTTCCTGAGATTCCTGATATTAATACCTATTTGCTTTTGCCGCTGGGTATTTTGCCTCCCGGCAGTGTAGGAATGGGTGATTATATGCCAATTATTCCCTGGTTGGGGTTTTTTCTGATAGGGGCTGCGATTGGCAGATTGTTTTATGCAGACCGGTCTACGCTTTTCCCTGATACTCCTGATTGGATTAATAAAGCGGTAATGCCTCTCAACTGGCTGGGGCGTAATGCATTATGGGTCTATATTTTTCATCAGCCTGTTTTGCTTGTGTTACTGTTTGGTCTGCGTTTTGCCGGTATTATATGAGGAGAAACAATGAATTTAGAAACAATAATATTTGATCTTGATGGTACTTTGCTTGATACGCTGGAAGATTTAGCAGACAGCAGTAATCTGGCTCTCAAAAAAGCAGGACTACAGGCTTTGCCTATTGAAGAGTTCAAGCAGCATATTGGTTCTGGAGCACGCAATCTTATTGCATCTGCGATAGCATCTTCCAAAACGTCAATCAGTGGCAGCAGGATCAGGCCGGAAGAAATAGAGGATAGCTTTGTAGACAGGATATTGACAGAATATCGAAAAATATATGCTGCAGATTGGGCGAAAAAGACAAAACCATACCCAGGAGTAAAGGAAATGCTCAGATTGTTAAAAATGAAAGGCATAAAGCTGGCTTTGCTTTCAAATAAACCTGATGATTTTACGACCTTGATGGTAGAGCATTATTTTGATAAAACAATTTTTGATCGGGTTTATGGACTGAAAGATCCCTGGCCTCCTAAACCAGATCCGGCTCTTGCCTTGAATATCTGTCGTCAGATAAATGCAGATCCGCAAAAAACAGCTTTGATAGGTGATTCCGGATCAGATATGGAAACAGCAGTAAATGCTGGATTATTACCGTGGGGTGTGACCTGGGGATTTCGCAGTAAAGAAGAGCTGTTGAATGGTGGAGCAAGCAAACTTTTTTACTCAGCTGTGGAAATAGCGGAGTTTGTCAAATAAAAGCAGGAGTTATGTTTATGAAACAAAAAACAGAAACAAAACAGTCAAATAAAAGCAGATTTTGTATCTGGTTTTTCTATCTGGGCTGGATTTTACCTGTTGTCATTTCCATTGCTGCACAGCGGATACTGGCAAATTTCCCTGTTTTTGTAGAAAATATTTATACAAGAGGTATATTTTATTTTATTTCGTGGCCCTTCTTGAGAATAAGCTCATTATTCCCATTTTCTTTAACCGAAGCTGTGGTAGTTCTTTTGCTACCTGCCTTGATAGCTTTTATCATAGTAGCAGTAATCAGGTTGAAAAAAAACAAACAGAACAGGCGGCAAAGAATAGTAAGTGTAATGGCTAAAATTGCCTGGACTGCAGCTGTTATGCTGTTTGTGTTTATGCTTATGCATGGCTTTAACTATGCTAGAATGCCTGTTGCAGATAGTTTTGATCTGCCGGTAAAAGAGCGGCCGGCAGAAGATCTTACTGAGATGGCAATATGGCTGGCACAAGAAGCCTCTGCTATCAGAGAAAACAGTATGGAAGATGAAAACGGTGTTTTTGTTTTAAGCAAATCACTAGCGGAAACAATGAAAGATGTAAACACTGCTTATGATAATGCTCAGAAGGACTGGCCTGCTCTCAAGGGACATTCCATAAGACCCAAAGGTGTTTTGCTTTCGCATTACTGGTCTTATACAGGCATAACAGGGGTATACAATCCCTGGTTTGTTGAAGCAAATGTTAATATTGATCAATCAGAATATTCTATACCGGATACTGTAGCACATGAAGTCGCTCATACAAGGGGGTTTGCCCGTGAAGATGAAGCAAATTTTATTGCTTTTCTCACAGGTCTTTACTCAGATAATGATGATTACAGATACTCTGTTATGATTAATACCTGGGTAAGAATCAGCAACCGTCTTTATTCACTGGATCAGGAAGCTTATCAGAAAGCTTTGGAGCCTTTAAGTGAAGCTATGCGCAGAGATCTGAATGCTAACAGACTTTACTGGCAGCAGTTTGAAGGTCCTGTCAAAGAAGTTTCCAATCAGGCGAATAATCTTTATCTTCAGGCTAATATGCAAACTGATGGTGTTCGCAGCTATGGACGCATGATTGATCTTGCCCTTGCCTGGTATGAATTGGAACGGAATTGATTAAGGAGAAACAATGCCCACAGTAATTATGATGAATCATCAGGAAAAGGAATCTTTGGCTGAGATTTTACGTCTTTTTTTTGGTGATTGTGAATTGGTTGCAGATAATAAACTTGTCGCAGGTGATGCTTCAACTCCAATTATTATCAGTAAAGTATCACATAATGATAATAGAATTTTAAATCAAGACGATATTTCTACCGCTCAGGATAATTTTGTTTCGGTAATTACGAGTTGTGATGGTCTTTCAGATATCAGCAGCAATCCTGCACCTGATAAAATCAGACGAGAAATAAAAAGACAGCTTTATTGTCAACTGGAAAAACTGACAAGTGTCAGTTTTCCTTGGGGATCTCTGACAGGTGTGCGTCCAACCATGATTATTTCAGAGGTTTGGCAAAATACTGACTATAATAGAAAAGCAACTCTTGAAATATTGACTGATTTCTGGAGATTAAGCCCTGAAAAAGCTAAACTTGGTCTGGAGACAGCTTTAGCAGAAAATTCTTTGCTGACAAAAGCTGATCAAAACGATCTTTTTGTTTATATAGGAATACCTTTTTGCCCTACAAGGTGCTCGTATTGTAGTTTTATTTCGAGAGATGCAAAAAGACAGGAAGCTTTTTTGGCCCCTTATGTTGATGCTGTTATTGAAGAGACTAAACAGGTTTTCGCCAATATAAACCGACCGGTAAAAGCAATATATATTGGTGGAGGTACTCCTACAAGCTTACCTGAATCAGATTTTTACCGTCTTTTGGAAGGCATTGCCAGATATATTCCCCTTAAAGACTGTGAGGAATGGACAGTTGAAGCCGGCAGACCAGATACTGTAACAGATAATAAGCTAAAAATGATACGGCAGGCGGGAGCAGATAGAATCTGTATAAATCCACAGACTATGCATGATTTTACTTTGGAAAAAATTGGACGTTGTCATACAACCAGACAAACCATTGACGCATTCTCTTTAGCCAGAAAAAATGGTTTCAAACATATAAACATGGATTTGATAGCAGGTTTGCCAGGAGAAAAACCTGATGATCTGCTTGATTCTGTAAGACAGATCATTGATCTGTCACCTGAAAGTATAACCTTGCATTCATTGGCAATAAAAAGAAGTGCCTGGCTGCAGCAAAATCCTGAACAGTTAGTTACAGCTTTGAATTTGCCTGATCATAAGCTTATAGATGCCGTGGAAGATACTTTTACTGTTTTTCAATTATATAATTATTTGCCATATTATTTATATAGGCAGAAGGATGTAGTTTCAGGACTTGAAAATACCGGATTTGCCCGTCCAGGCAAGGCATGTCTTTATAATGTCGCAATGATGAGCGATAAATTCGATGTAATTGGTATTGGCAGTGGAGCAATCAGCAAAAAAGTTATTGGTTCCAGAGTAAAAAGATCCCCTAACAGCAAAGATCTTCTGAATTATCAGCAAAGAGTGACCGAACTTGCTGACCGTAAGTTAAAACTTTTTTCTCAGGGATAATTTAACTTTGTAAATAAAGATGATTCAGTTTCTAAACAAAATGTTAGTTGCTGTTAAGACTTATTGTAACTATTTCAGGTGGATTGAAAAATCTGGCATGAATCAGTACCGTGCCTAATCCGCCCGTTACAACTATTTTGCTTTGAGGATTATCTGAAATCAGATATAGACCTCTTGTATAATGCTCTCCCTGATGTACCTTCATCAATGGTATACCAAACAAGGTAATCTGACCATTATGTGAATGCCCTGATAAAATAAGATCAAGATTTTTTACCCGGTCTGAAGTTTCATATTCCGGCAAATAATCGGGTTGGTGCATCAGCATGATTCTAAAAAGATCATCTTCATTGACATTGCTGTAATTGTTCTCGTTTTCTAAAGGCTGATCCATCGTAAAATCGAGATCAGGACTACCAAAATAACTCTCATCAAGTCCGCCTATCCAGACTTCGTCAACAACAACAGCCTGATTGATCAGGACTTTGAATCCTGCAGCTTCAAGCCATTCAATAGATGTCTGTAGTTCGTGATTCAATCTGTTATCATGATTACCAATGACCGCAAATTTACCCAGGGGTGCATCAAGTCTTGAAAGTTGTTCAATAATTTCTCTGGCAAAATCAATATCATCAAGAGGTGTAGAGCTGTCGACAAGATCTCCGCCATAGAAAATGATATCTGGATTTTCTGCCATTAGTTTATCAACAGCCTTTGCCAGTTGCTGACCATTATATCCAGGCCCGGCATGCACATCGGAAAAGAAACCGATAGTTTTCCCCTGCCATTGAGCCGGCAGCTGGTCAGAATTCAAGGAATAATTCCTATGAACAACAAGACGTGTTTCGATCTGGAAAGCCCATAATAGAGCTGCAGCAGCTGCAAAAACTATAATTACAAGTGTTATTGGTATCCATTTATAATTTCTTTTTTTTCTTGATTTTCTATTTAACATAGTAATAATATTCCGTAAAATAATAGAAACTGTCAAGTAAAAAAAACATTTCAAGAGCAGAACGACGCAAAGAAGTGAATACTTGACAAATTGTCTGTAGCAAACATATAATTTACTCTGTTTATATATGCATGTATTTATCTGCAAAGAATTAATATATGTTATCATAAGCGATAAGGCAATGACTGGAACAGTAGACTGCTGTCGTAGTCTCAGCGAATGTGGGATGGTGTAAGCCACATGACTGCAGGCAGATTGAAAATCATCCACGAGCTGTCCGGGCGAAAATTGAGACAGATACAACTGCTTCTGATTAATAAGAGACAGAAGTCATAACGGGATTAACTTAAAGAAACCGTCTGACTGTATCTTCCTTGTATGAGTAGTTCGTACCGGCATAACTGGACAAATAGAGCGTTCAGTTCCCCGTTATAGGAGGCGAGATAATTGGAATGTGACATGTCTGTCCACATGTAAGCCATAAACCGGCAATATATGGATGGTATAAGTATTACATGTCTCTGTTTCAATTGTGTACGGGTGGTACCGCGCTTATTGGCGCCCCGTTACGGGGGCGTCTTTTTTGTATTTTAAGGAGGCTGATTATGTATAAGAAAGTAACTTCGGACATGAGTTTTGTGCAAAGAGAAAAAGAAATACTCTCTTTCTGGAAACAGGAAAATATTTTCCAGAAGTCCATGGATCAGAGAACAGATGGTGAGACTTTTACATTTTACGATGGGCCGCCTACTGCTAATGGCAAGCCTCATATCGGACATATATTGACAAGGGTTATTAAGGATATTATTCCCAGATACAAGACCATGAAAGGTTATCATGTTCTTAGAAAAGCAGGCTGGGATACACATGGTCTGCCTGTTGAACTGGAAGTAGAAAAACTTCTGGGAATAGATGGTAAAAATGAAATTGAAGCTTATGGAGTTGAACCATTTATTCGCCAGTGTAAAGAGAGTGTCTGGAAATATAAGCAGGAATGGGAATTGATGTCCGACCGTGTTGGTTTCTGGGCAGACATGGAAGATCCTTATGTCACGTATGAGAATAATTATATTGAATCTGAATGGTGGGCTTTGAAACAGATTTGGGATAAAGGCCTTTTGTATAAAGGTCATAAAATAGTTCCTTATTGTCCTCGTTGCGGTACTGCTTTGTCCTCGCATGAAGTGGCACAGGGTTATCAGGATGTAAAAGAAAACTCTGTTTACGTTAGATTTAAGGTTTCCGATGAGGCTGATACATATTTTGCTGTTTGGACAACTACTCCCTGGACTCTTCCTTCCAACGTAGCCTTATGCGTAAATGCCGATGAAGATTATGTTCTTGTTTCCGTTCATCAGGATGTTGATGGCACAGAAAGAGAAGTACGTTATTATTTGGCAGAAAGCCTTGTTCCTTCGGTTTTAGGCGAGCATTTCCATATTATTAAACGTATGCCTGGAAGTGAGCTTGTAGGTAAAAGCTATGAGCCTTTACTGCCTTATGCAGACAGGCAGGTTCAAGCCTCTGGTAAAAAAGCCTTCTTTGTAACTGCAGATGATTATGTAACCTTAAGTGATGGTACAGGCATTGTTCATATTGCACCTGCTTTTGGTGAAGATGATGCCAGAGTAGGACGTGCAAATGATTTGCCTTTTGTTCAGCTGGTAAAAGAAGACGGTACAATGCCTGAAGATGTAACTGATTTTGCCGGTGTTTTCTGTAAAGAAGCAGATGCAGGCATAACAAAGAAGCTAAAGCAAATGTTAAGGCTTATCAAAAAAGTCCCTTATGAGCACAGCTATCCATTTTGCTGGCGCTGTGATACTGCTCTTATTTATTATGCGCGGAATTCATGGTTTATCAGCATGACAAAAATGCGTGAAAACCTGATGAAAAATAATGCCACGGTAAACTGGATACCTGAATCAATCGGCACAGGACGTTTTGGCAATTTCCTTGATAATGTTGTGGATTGGGGTATTTCCCGCGAACGTTACTGGGGAACACCTCTGCCTATATGGGAATGCGGATGTGGACACAGACATATGATCGGAAGTATTGCTGAGCTAAAAGAGTTATCGGATGACTGTCCAGAGGAAATTGAACTACATAAACCATATATAGATGAAGTTCATATTCGTTGCAGTGAATGCGGCGGGCAGATGAAGCGAGTAAGTGAAGTTATAGACTGCTGGTTTGATTCCGGTTCTATGCCTTTTGCCCAATGGCATTATCCGTTTGAAAATAAAGAAATATTCGAACAGAATTTCCCTGCAAACTTTATTTCTGAAGCTCTTGATCAGACTCGTGGTTGGTTTTATACTCTTATGGCTATCGGTACTTTGATTTTTGACAAATCACCGTACGAAAATGTTATTGTGCTCGGTCTTGTTCAAGACAAAAATGGTCAGAAAATGTCAAAGCATAAAGGCAATGTTGTAGATCCATGGGAAGTTCTCGAGAAACAAGGTGCAGATGCTGTGCGCTGGTATTTCTATACCAACAGCTCACCCTGGTTGCCTTCAAGATTCTATGAAGATGCAGTTAGTGAAGCTCAGAGAAAGTTTATGGGTACTCTTTGGAATACTTATGCATTCTATATTTTATATGCCAATATAGATAAATTTGATCCGACAGCATACAAACTCAAAACAGATAATCTTTGTGTTATGGATAAATGGGTTCTGAGTCGCCTTAATTCACTTGTGGCATCTGTTGACTCACAGCTTGAACGTTATGATATCACTACTTCGGCAAGAGCCATACAGCAATTCACCGACGATTTATCTAACTGGTATGTTCGTCGAGGCCGCGAAAGATACTGGCAGTCAGATATGAATCAGGACAAGATAGATGCTTATATGACTCTTTATACTGTTCTTGAGACATTAACAAGACTGAGTGCAGTTTACATTCCGTTTATGGCAGAAGAAATCTATCGCAACCTGGTTCTAAGCCACAAGCCAGAAGCTCCGCAAAGTGTGCATCTTTGTGATTTCCCGACTGCAGACGAGAGTCTGGTCGATCCTGAACTGGAAAAAAACATGGCTGAAGTTCTCAAGCTTGTAGTTATGGGAAGAGCAGCCAGAAATATGGCAGCTATTAAAAACCGTCAGCCACTGGCAAAAATGCTGGTAGTCTCGCCTTATCAACTGCCACTTGAATTCCGTAGTCTTGTTACGGAAGAACTTAATATAAGAGAAATTGTTTATACCGATGATCAGAGCTCTCTTCAGGATTACAGATTCAAACCACAGCTTAAAACACTTGGTAAACGTCTCGGGAAGCTTATTCCAAAGGTTAGTGCTGCTTTGGCTGAGATGCCAGGTCAAAAAACAATGTCAATACTTAAAGCTAATGGTAAAATCAATCTCTTTGTTGAAAATCAGGAAATTGAACTTGCGGAAGATGATCTGCTTATAGAGACTATACAGGCAGAGGGTCTGGCAACAGAAAGTGACCGTGATATAACGATTGCCCTTGACACAAAACTTACACCAGACTTAATCGAAGATGGTTATGTCAGAGAGATAATTAGTAAAGTACAGACCATGCGAAAAGAAAGCGGTTTTGAAGTTATGGATCGCATAATGCTTTCACTTGGTCAGCAAGAAACTCTCACTCCTGTAGTAGAAAGAAATTCCGAATTCATTTGCGAGGAAGTTCTTGCAGACTCAATTTCAAAACTTGCCGACGACGAAGGCAAAGAGTGGGATATTAATGGTGAAAAACTTAGAATAGCGGTCAAAAAAGTTTGATAGGCAAAGATAATATCTGATTATTTTACCGCTAAAAGGAGCGTGGAAATGTTCAAAAAATTTAACTGGAGACAGCTGGCATTTATGAGTATGCCGGTAACCAGTATGAGTCTTTTATATGGTATGAGGAATGGCTTTGATATAGTAACTCTTTTGATTACTATATTGGTTCTTGCTATTTCATTGTCTTTTCATGAAATGGCTCATGCCTGGTCTGCCAATCGGCTCGGAGATGATACCGCTGCTTTGCAGGGGCGTTTGACAATGAATCCGATAGCTCATTTAGATCCTATAGGCTCTCTGGTTTTTCTTCTTGCTGGTATTGGCTGGGCAAAACCTGTGCCTATTAATCCATCAAGATTTTCTAAAAGTAAAACCATCAAGCAAGGAATAATGCTTACCAGCCTTGCAGGTCCGATGTCAAATCTTTTTTTAGCAGCCGTAAGTCTTATTATATTAAATATTATTTTGACTTTCTTCTTACTTTTTGGTGCTGTAGATAACGCTATGACAGATGTTTTGATACAGCTAAGATTTTTCATGTTTTCAGCAAATGTAACGCTTGCTGTTTTTAACCTTTTACCTGTGCCGCCTTTAGATGGCTATAAGATATTTGGTTCAATGCTGCCAGATAGGATATACTACAAAATAATGGGATATGAACGTTACATCGGTATGGTTTTTCTGCTTTTGATACTATTCGGCAGAGGAGTATTAGGAACCATATTAAGCATCATTAGATTGCCTTTTGAAATTGTAATCCTGCAGCCTATTATGTGGGTTTTTAATCAGATATGGTCATTGATTATATAAAAGGCGGTTTTAGAACATTTTATAAAATTTTTAACAGAAATAGCGGGGGATATATAAATGAGCAAAAAAACAGTTTTAAGTGGTGCCAGACCGACAGGCGCTATCCATCTTGGTAATTATTTTGGCGCACTTCATAACTGGGTGGGATTACAGGATAAATATGACTGTCACTTTTTTATTGCCGACTGGCATGCTTTAACCACCGGATACGCAGAAACGGATGAGTTAAAGCAAAACTGTATCAGTCTGATGGCTGATTTTATTGCCTGTGGTCTTGATCCGGAAAAAGCCACAATATTCATGCAGTCGCTGGTGCCCGAGCATGCCGAATTATTTTTGCTCTTTTCCATGAATACACCTTTGTCGTGGCTGGAACGCTGCCCCACATACAAAGATCAGCTTAATCAGCTTAAAGAAAAAGATATAACTACATATGGTTTTCTAGGCTATCCATGTCTTCAGGCAGCAGATATTTTGATGTATATGGCTGATTATGTGCCTGTTGGAGAAGATCAGCTGCCACATCTTGAATTAACCAGAGAGATAGCACGTAGATTTAATCATTTATACGGCAAAACATTCCCGGAACCTCAGCCTCTTTTGACTGCTGCCAAAGTTTTGCCAGGAACAGATGGGCGCAAAATGTCAAAAAGCTACGGCAATACAATAGCATTTGCCGATACTCCTGAAGAAGTTAGAAAAAAAGTTATGGGCATGATAACTGATCCATCCAGAATCAGAAAAACTGATCCTGGACATCCTGAAGTGTGTTCAGTATTTTCTTTCCATAAAGTATTTAGTGAAATTGAGTTGGATTCGATTGAATCACAATGCCGGGCTGGTGAAATAGGTTGTGTCCAGTGTAAAAAGAATCTGGCAGAAAAATTAGCTGCTTTCCATACTCCAATTCACGAAAAAAGAACAGAATTGATGAAAAATCCAGAAGTTTTGCAGAATTATATTGAAAAAGGATCTGCAAAAGCAAGAGTAAAAGCTAGTGAAACTATGGCTAAAGTCAGAACTATGGTAAAAATAGGTATTTAGTAAGATATTGTGATTACACATGCAGCAGCAGGAAGAAAGAGGCATTGAGAAGGTTTAAATGAGTAGTATTCAAGAAAACCCAATCAGAAGCAATCAAGGCGCACCTTTGCTTACACTAGAACCGTTTGAAGGTCCGCTGGATTTGTTATGCCATCTTATAGAAAAAAACAAAATTGATATTTATGATATACCGATTGACCGTATTACAGATCAATATCTTGCTTATCTTGAAAAAATGAAATCTATTGACATGGAAATAGCAAGTGAGTTTCTCTTAATGGCGGCAACGTTATTGCACATCAAGTCGAGATTGTTATTACCACAGAAAAAGGCAATGCTTAATGAGGATATTGATGATCCAAGGGAAGAACTTGTTTTGAAACTTCTTGCCTACAGGCGATGCAAGACAATAGCAGTAGATCTTAAAGAAAGACATGATATATATGTTGACTGTCAGTATAAGCCGCCTGAATCGCCTGTGAGTCTGGGCATTGATTCTGTTGTAGGCAAGGATCCTGTTCATCGTGACTTGTTCTGGGAGGCCTGCAAACGTCTGGCGAAACAAAATCAAATCAGGTTTCAGGATATAAGTGGTAAAATCAGTCATATTCTTCGGAGGGAAAAGATATCCTTAAAGCAGAAAATGCTTGATGTATTGGAATGTGTACTGAAACAGACAAGAATTTTCTTTCATGAGATTTTCCCGCAGGCTTCTGCTAGTAAAGCTGAGAGAGTTACAGGGTTTTTAGCTGTTTTAGAACTGCTAAAGCAAAATCGTATAATTGTGAAACAGGAAGTCCCTTTTGACGTTATGCTGCTGGAGCCAGATCCCCGCTGGCAGAATGCAGGTGATTTGCTAACCGATCTGGAAGATCCGGAAGATCCGGAAGATATTGAGGAAGCTGAAAAATCTGAATCTGCTGAAAATAAGAAAATTTCTCCAGATTTAGAAGAGTTTACAAATTATAGTAAAGAAAATGATTAACGTGATCTTGAACTTTATGGAAATCTGTTCTGACATTCTGATCTTGGGAGGACATGTGCTTTAATGATAGATGACGCTGACAAACTTGATATAGAACAGACAAAAATTATTGATGAGGCTGAACTGAAACAGGAATCTGTGGCAGACTTTTATTTTGCTGAGGACAAACCACCGGAAATTGCCAAGGAGGATTTGCAGGCTGCAATTGAAGCTATTTTGTTTGCTGCCGGTGATCCTGTTTCTTTTGATAAAATACGTCAGATAACAGGTATAGATCGATCGAAATTAGAAACTGCCTTATATGAAATGGGTGAAAGATTTACAAGAGATCGCAATAGGGGAGTTATGCTTCGTGTCGCAGATGGTAAATATACCTTGAGTACAAAACCTGGTTTTCATGATGTTATTACAAGGTTATACCAGCCAAGACATAGACCACCTTTGTCTCAGGCTGCATATGAAACTCTGGCGATTATTGCTTATAATCAGCCTGTTACCAGAGCGCAAGTAGAGGCTGTCAGAGGCGTTAATAGTGATAGCATCATAAGCAGGCTTTTAGAGAGAAATCTGATTTGCGAAGCAGGTACTCTTGATGCTCCGGGCAGACCCTCACTATTTAAAACTACAGAGCAGTTTTTATTTGATGTAGGTTTAAGTTCGGTGGCGGATCTTCCACCAATGGAAATGTTAATGTATGGTACATTAAGAGATATGGAATCTTCTTTGGCAGATGCTTCCGGTGCAAATCAGGATAATCAGATTACAATAGACCAGATTGTGGGCAGTATTAATCCTGATATTGAAAACCAGGATGAGGATATTGCTGACCAAGGTATACTAAATATAGAAGATAAGATCGAAAAAAACAGTCATGAAATTAACAATTTCGACGATAAGGAAGCCACTGCGAACAATGGTAACAATCATGACGTTTGAGGAAAAGTAAAAATTATTTATTATGCAAGGTTGATCTATTGTCTTGCATAAATTATAATTGTAATCGGCGGGATATGGATCTGACCATTCTCGCTTATGTATAAGCCAAAGGAGTCACTCCTTTAGATGATGAGGTGAAAAGAATGGGATCTCGAGAGAAAATGACCGAGTACGTGGAAAAAAGAGCCTCTCTGGATACCGTAGAGGCTGCTGACAAAGCTTGCCGCAAACGGATTCAGATGCTTTTAGATGAAGCTAGTTTTGTGGAGCTGGATTCATTGGCAGAATCCCGCGGCCTGGCCTTCGGTTTTGAACGGCCCAAAGTCGCCGGAGACGGTGTAGTTACAGGATATGGTACTATAGATGGCCGTTTGGTATATGTAGCCGCACAAGATCCATCTGTTTACGGTGGCTCCATAGGTCAGATGCATGCGCTAAAGATCAGTAAGGCTATTCAGATGGCTGCAGCCGCAAATGTTCCTTTTATAGGGCTGTATGAAACAGGCGGTTCCAGAATAGAAGAAGGAATTGTCGGACTTGAAGCATTAGGTGCTTTGATTGCCGATATGACAGATGTTTCTGGTGAAATACCAATGATAGCAGCTGTTTTTGGTCCTTGCGCCGGTGGCGCAGCTCTTCTGGCTGGTGCTAGTGATTTTGTGTTTATGACAGAGGACAAAGCCGGTATATCAATGAATGGACCGCTGGTTATCTCCGCTGTTGAGAATAAAGGTGCAGATAATGCTGCAAAAGTAGGTAATGCTTCTGTACATGCTGAATCTACAGGCCTTGCTTCTTTTACAGCTGAAGATGAGCAAGCTTTGATAGCACAGCTTAAAGATTTATTTGCATATCTGCCTGATTGTGCAGACGGTTTCAGTATGCCTCTGGAAACAGTGGATGATCCAAATCGCACAGATGATACACTTGATAATCTGGCAACAGGTCTTGACCAGGGCTACGAAGTAAATGATGTTCTGGCAAGTGTTCTTGATGAAGGCAGCATGCTTGAAACATATAAAGCTTTTGCTCCCGGCATGATTACTGCTTTTGGACGTCTTGACGGCAGTGTAGTTGGTGTTGTTGCCAATTCTGCAGCTCGCCTTGATTCAGACATGGCAGCCAAGGCTATCCGTATGGTTGAGTTCTGTGACGCTTTTGCGATACCTCTTATAACAGTAACAGACTCGGAAGGTTTTGTAATAAGTCAGCAGGCAGAAGAAGATGGTCTTGTAATTGCCGCTTCTAACTTGATGCGCTCATTCCAGCAGGCAACAATGCCTCGTATTGGTTTGATAATAGGTAAAGCATATGGAACTGCTTATCTTACTATGAACAGTAAAAGCAGTGGGGCTGATGTTGTTTATGCTTGGCCGACCGCAGAAATTGCTGCTTTGTCTTCTGATACTGCAGCCCATATTATTTACCGTAAAGAGATTGCCGCATCTTCTGATCCGGCAACAGCACGTCAGACCTTCGTTGATAAGTACGCAACTGAAATTGCCAGCCCTTATGTAGCTGCTTCGCTTGCACATGTTGACGAAGTTATTCAACCTGCCACTACACGCCCGCGATTGATCAGCGCTTTGAACATGCTGACCTCAGCTTATTAATCTGGATGGAGGATTCTAATCATGAAGAAATTTTCGATAAAAGTAAATGGTGTCGCTTACGACGTTGAAGTAGAAGAGAATGGATCAGTAGCTGCTGCTGCTCCGGCTGCTGTGGCTGCAACTACCGCAGCGCCTGCTGCCCCTGCTGCCGCTCCTGCTCCTGCTGCAGCCGCTCCTGCCGGTGCTACTGGCTCAGAAACTGTTAAGGCACCAATGCCTGGTACCGTTTTGAAAGTAAATGTTGCTGTAGGAGATAGTGTTAAGAAGGGCGACGTTCTGATGATTCTAGAGGCAATGAAGATGGAGAATGATATTGTATCTCCGATCGATGGTACTATTGCAAGTATCAATGCAGCCAAAGGCAGTTCTGTGAATGCCGGTGATCTTCTGGTAAGTCTTAACTGAAAACTGCCGGATTAAATGATCTAAAACCGTAGATTCACACCTGCAAGGAGGATTTCCGCTATGGGAAAAGTTAAAATTACTGAAACAATTTTACGTGATGCGCATCAGTCTCTTGCTGCCACACGTATGACTACAGATGATATGATACCTGTCCTTCATCTTCTTGATAAGGCAGGATATCATGCTTTGGAATGCTGGGGCGGTGCAACCTTTGATTCAACAATCCGCTTCCTGAATGAGGATCCTTGGGAAAGATTGCGTAAAATACGTGCTGCCTGTCCAAACAGCAAGCTGCAGATGCTGCTCAGAGGACAGAATCTTCTCGGATATAAGCATTATGCAGATGATGTTGTTGATTATTTTGTGCAAAAATCAGTTGCAAATGGTATAGACATAATTCGTATTTTTGATGCTTTGAATGACTTCCGCAATATAGAAAGAGCCATGAAAGCCACTGTAAAAGAAGGCGGACATGCTCAGGGTTGTATTGCTTATACAACAAGTCCTTTCCACTCAAGTGAGCAGTTTGCTAAAGATGCTAAAAGACTTGAAGAAATGGGAGCTAATTCAGTTTGTATTAAGGATATGGCAGGATTATTGCTGCCTTATCAGGCTTATGAATTGGTAAAAGCACTCAAAGAGACTTTATCTATTCCTGTTGAACTTCATACCCATTATACTAGTGGCGTAGGTTCAATGACTTATCTTAAAGCGATTGAAGCAGGTTGTGATATTGTTGATACTGCTCTCAGTCCGCTCGCCATGGGTACATCTCAGCCACCAACAGAACCTTTAATAGCTACTTTGGCTGGTACAGAGTATGATACCGGTATGGATCTTGATAAGCTAACAGAAATATCTGATCACTTTACAGGCATTAGAGAACGCTGGATTGCAAGTGGACTGATTAACCCCAAAATGCTTGGTGTTGACGTTAACGCTCTCAAATATCAGGTTCCGGGAGGCATGCTTTCCAATCTGGTTTCACAGCTTAAGCAAGCCGGTAAGGAAGATAAATTCCTTGAGGTTCTGCAAGAGGTTCCTCGTGTACGTAAAGACTTTGGATATCCGCCACTCGTTACACCATCTTCACAGATTGTCGGAACACAGGCTGTTATGAATGTTGTTACCGGAGAACGTTATAAGATGGTTCCTAAGGAATCCAGAGACGTAGTAATGGGTAAATATGGTACAACTCCTGCACCTATGGACGAAGATGTAAAAGAAAAAATTCTTAAAGGCGAAGAGCAGATTACCTGTCGTCCGGCAGATCTGCTTGAACCAGAGCTTGAGAAAATTCGTGCTGAAGCAGCCGAGTGGGTTGAACAGGAAGAAGATGTTCTCACATATGGAATGTTCCCGCAAGTTGCAGAGAAGTATTTCCGCTGGCGCCGTGCACAGCGTCATCTTGTAGATGAAGCTGCCGGAAGTGCGGATGATGGTTATCAGCCGGTTTAATCAGGTAGATATTTTAGTAAGCTCTGATTGAATAATTTAACAAAATGTTCTAAAATATGACCAGCCTTAACAAAGAGGCTGGTCATTCAATAAATAGAAATATTGATGGAGAATAATCCTGTTTAATTTGCAAAAGCAAGGAAATGGAGAAGGTAGTATCCATGGAAACAAATAGCACCAGTTTAATGGCTCGTATAAATCAGCAGATTCCGGGTATGAGTAAAGGGCAAAAGGCGATTGCAGCCTTTATTCTTAATCATTATGAACAAGCGGCTTATCTTACTGCAGCACGTATAGGTGAAGAGGCAGGTGTGAGTGAATCAACTGTCGTCAGATTCGCGATGGAACTTGGCTTTGATGGGTACCCTCATTTTCAAAAAGAATTGCAGGAAGAACTTAAAGTCAGACTGACTTCAGCACAGCGTTTAAAAGCATCGTTTAAACTTGCAGGAAGAGAAGATATTTTAGGTGCTGTTTTGCAGTCAGATATGGAGAAATTAAAAAGAACGGCTGAACGTATAGACCGTGATAGTTTTAATGCTGCTGTCGATGGCATATTGAAAGCGAGCAAAATTTATATTTTGGGCGTGCGCAGTGCTGCACCGCTCGCTTCTTTTCTGGGATTCTATTTTAATCTTATTTTTGATAATATCAGACTGGTTCATACAACAAGTGTCAGTGAAATGTTTGAACAGATTTTGCCGGTAGGTGAAAATGATGTGGTAATTGCTATCAGTTTTCCCCGGTATTCCAAGCGTACAATAAAGGCAATGTCATATGCCAGATCTACAGGTGCTTCGGTTATTGCAATAACCGATAAATCAGAGTCGCCTGTAGCAGATAATGCAGATATTAGCTTGCTTGCTCCAAGTGATATGATGTCATTTGTAGATAGTCTTGTTGCACCATTAAGTGTTATTAATGCTCTTATTGCTGCGATAGGTTTTAAAAGACAGGAACATGTGGTCGAAACATTAGAAAAACTAGAGCATCTCTGGGATGAATATGATGTTTACGATAAGGGGGATTTTAAGAATGAGTGATCATTCACCTTCAGGCAGCAAAAAAGCTGCTTCTGCAGCTATTCAGATGGCTCTTACAAATGATCGTGAACAGGAATATAAATTAGGTGCAGCTCTGGCCGAACAAAATGTAAGGGCTGCAGCTGTTGATTTTGGCGGAGAATTTATTTCTTCTGTTTCTCGTATGATAGAACGCGCAGTGGTAGCTGCCAAACGTGAAGGTCTTATTGAATCGACACATGCTGCAGAAGGTGCTGTAGCCGGTGCTGCAAGAGAAGCTTTATCGCAAATAATGAATAAGGCTATAGGACTCAATGTAGGTGGCAAGATAGGTCTGGCACGCTTTGAGGATCATATAGGAGTTTGTTTTTACTTCGGTATAGGGTTGTTACACTTGAATGAAATTGCCATTGGCCTTGGACATCGTGTAATTTAACTGTTTTTTGTTGTCTTGGATCGTCTTTATTTTCTTATAAACCTGTTTGAAAAAGAAAGGATATATTAATGTTTGCAGTAGCTTTAGATGGACCGGCCGGTGCAGGCAAAAGTACAATTGCCCGCAAAGTTGCCCAGCACTATAACATTCTCTACCTCGATACGGGAGCGATGTACAGAGCTGTTGGCTGGAAGGCTGTTAGTCTGGGAATTGCGGTAAAAGATGAACCAGCTGTTTCCCAGATGCTCTCTGAAACAATTATGGACATACGTTTCCAAAAAGGTGAGCAGCATGTTTATATAGACAATCAGGATGTAAGCGGTTTAATCAGAACGCCTGAAATGTCAAAAGCTGCTTCCGATATAAGTACCTTGACATGTGTTAGGAAGTATCTTGTAGATATGCAGCGGCAGCTTGCGGGTAGACAGCCTCTTGTTATAGACGGACGGGATATAGGCACATATGTTTTGCCTGATGCACCGTGGAAATTTTTTCTTACAGCCAGTGTCGATGAAAGAGCTAGAAGGAGAATGCTTCAATTAAAAGAAAAAGGTGACTCAAAAGTTAGTCTGGAAGAGGTACGTGAAGAAATCGCAGCCAGAGACAAACAAGATACTACCAGAGCTGTTGCACCTTTGGCTCAGGCAAAAGACGCTATTTTACTTGATACGACTGATTTAAGTATACAGCAGGTTGTTGATGCCATCATAGGCAGAATAGGTGTTTTTGCTCAGGATAATCAAACATCAGATTCTTATTCTGAAAGTATCAGAGGTAATGTCTGATGGCGCATCAAAAATTAACTCTCGAGGAGCAGGCAAAAAAACACAAATTTATAAGAGGTTTCTTAAAAGGTTTAACAGGCGGCATTTGCAGAATAATATTTCGGATAAAATATGAAGGAATAGAAAATATTCCTCAGACCGGTTCTTTTATACTTGTATCAAACCATACAAGCATGATTGACATTGTTGTGATTCACTGTAAATTAAAACGTTGGCTGCATTGGGTTGCCAAAAAAGAATTATTTCAAGCTCCTGTAATGAGTTTTATTATGCCGCGCATGGGTGCTATACCTGTAGACAGAGATAAGGTCGATCTGACAGCAGCAAGAGGAATTTTTTCAGTACTGCAATCAGGAGAACCGGTAGCCATGTTTCCTCAGGGAACCAGGGTAAAGCCAGAAAAAATAAATAAAACTTTGCCCAAAAGCGGCATTGCCCACTTTGCTATCAAAACTGATGCAGTCTTGATACCGGTAGCCATAGAAGGAAAATTCAGATTATTTAATAAAGTAAGGTGTGTTTTTGGAAAACCTTTCAAACTGGATACACAGGCACGCAAAAAATATACTCATCAAGAACTGCTGGACATTAGTGTAGATGTAATGAGGCATGTTTACAAGCTTATAGACATAGATTATTTGCCAGAGTCAGAAAACAATCCAACAGATGTTACTGAATAATAAAATGAATATATTATAATATCGGTGCAGACATTTTGTCCGTGCCGATTTTTTTATCCAGGAGTGTATTATATGAAAATAATAAAGGCAGGATCTTCAGGTTTTTGTTTTGGTGTAAGACATGCTGTAAATACAGCTTATGAAATGTTAAACAGTCAAAACCAATCTAAAGATGATACGCAAAAGATCTTTATGCTTGGTGAACTTATCCATAATAAGACGGTTATTGATGAGCTTGGCACAGGTGGCATGCAAAAAGCAGATGATGTGCAAGACATACCGGAAAAGAGCAAAGTAATAGTCAGGGCACATGGAGAACCACCACAGACTTTTGAAAAACTTAAAGCAAGATCTTGTGATATCGTTGACTGCACATGTCCTTTTGTCTCTAAAATTCACAAGATTGCCCGCAAGGCTTCGGCAGAAGGCAGCAGAATTATAATAATAGGATCGCCAAAACATCCTGAAGTAATTGGCATTTTTGGTGAAGCTCCTGACAAAACTATAATTATTGAATCTGTTGAACAAGCCCAAAAAATCAATTTTGAAGAGGAGAAATGGGTTATTTTCTCACAAACTACATTTTCTGTGGCTAAATTCAAAGAAATTTGTGCTGTTTTAAAAAATAAAATTGCAAACTTTGAAATTTTTGATACAATATGTATTACGACTGAAAATAGACAAAAAGAAGCTGAAAGAATTGCAGCGGCTTCTGATCTGATGTTTGTCATCGGAAGCAGGGGTAGCTCAAATACGATGAAGTTGCTGGATGTCTGTAAAAGTCAATGTGGTGAGACGTATTTGATCGAGCAGCCGGGTGACGTCCTGAAGATATTGAGTAATCGACAGCTACAGGATTTGACCGTCGGGGTGACGGCAGGTGCATCTACACCAGAACGCATAATCAGGGAGGTTATCCAAGCAATGACTGAAAACGAGGTTTTACAAAACCAGCAGGAACAAGTTGATGTAAGCTTTACAGACTTTATCGACAATATTCCACACCTTAAAAGAGGCGCCACCGTAAAGGGCGTAATAGTCCGTTATGACAGTGACAATGTTTATGTGGATGTTCGCGATAAATCTGAGGGAAGGATTCCTCGCCATGAATTTGACGGTGACCCGGATTTTGATCTGGATCAGGCCATTCAGGATCATACTGAAATAGATGTATATGTTCGTAATATACGTAATTCAGATATGGGTAAAGAGATTTTGCTGTCTAAAGCCAGAGTTGATTTTGGCAAGTATAAGGCACTGATTGAAGAAGCATTCCAGAATAAGGAACCTGTAACCGTCAAGGTAATCAATACTGTAAAAGATGGTGTGATTGCAACTTATGGCGGAGTAGATATTTACATTCACCGTACCCAGCTGGAAATGAGCATGGTTAATGATCTGGAGCCATACAAGGGTCAATCCCTTGAAATTCTGGTCACTCAGTTTGATCCGGACAAGAAGAGACTTCGAGTTTCCGGTTCTCGCAGAGCTTTGCTTGCCGCAGAGCGCCGCCAGAAAGCTGAGACTGTATGGGCAGACATTGAAGTCAATAAGGATTATAACGGTGTTGTCCGCAGCCTTACCGACTTTGGTGCATTTGTTGATATTGGTGGAGTAGACGGTCTTGTACATGTCAGTGAACTGTCATGGAACCGTATCCGTCATCCATCAGAGGTAGTAAATGTAGGCGATGAGATCAAAGTTTATGTAAAAGATTTTGATTCTGAGAAAAAACGCATTTCTCTTGGTTATAAGAGAGTGGAAGATGATCCTTATCATGATGTTGAAAACAGATTCCCTGTTGGTTCAATAGTACGTGGTATAGTTGTGCGTATGTTCCCGTTTGGTGCTTTCATAGAGATAGCTCCAGGTGTGGATGCACTATGTCATATTTCACAGATTTCCGATGTGCGCCTCGTAAAACCAAACGATGTTTTGGCCGAGGGTATGGAAGTTGATGCCAGAGTACTGGAAGTAAGCAATGAGAATCGTCGTATAAGCATCAGTATCAAGGAAGTAGAGCCTATTAATCCTGTAGGTGATATGACCGATGATCAGCAGGCTTCTGCAGAGGAAGAGACAACTGCCTATTCTTCTGAGCAAGATGAATTTAACTCTCCTTCAGGTGAGTTTGATATTTCATCAACTGAAGATCAGACAGAGTCAGTCGATCAGGAAGCTGAGAAAACAGAATAATACTGAACGTATTTATCTGTAAGCCTTTTATTATCTGATATGTATTACAGGGAGGTTGCCGATAGGCAATTCTCCCTTTTGCATGCTTGATATAAAAAAATCAAATATTTTTGATGGTTTTATAAACGATGTTTAATGGAGTTAAAATGAAAGAAAAAAATATTTTATTAGTAAGTGATATGGATGGAACCCTTCTCAATCCAGATCATCTGATAGATAAAAAAAATATTGATTGTATCAATGAATTTATCAGCAGAGGAGGATGCTTTACTTTAGCTACAGGCAGAGAATGGAATGCCCTTGGTATGTATGTAGATCAACTGCCGCTTTATTTACCTTTGATACTTGTCAATGGAGCTCAAATATATGATCCTGTTGCCAGAAGAGTAATTGAGCAAAAGATTTTGCCGGGAAAAAGCAGTCAGTTATTTGATGAGATAGCCAAGAAACATCCTAAGCTGGGAATTATAGCGGTGTCAGATAAGGGTGCAAAAGTATTAAAGCAGCCAGAGAATAGAGCTGTTATGCCTGATTTTTATGCTATCTACAATACATATTCTTTGCAGGAGATGCCTGACAATATTTATAAAATGCTGCTTGTGGGCAGTGCAGATCAGTTACAGATACCGCAAGAATATATCAATAGACATTTTAATGGTCAATTAGCAACTACCTGTTCTTATCCAACCCTGCTTGATATTATGGCGGCAGGTGTTTCCAAAGGTGCTGCTCTGGAGCTTTTAAAAACAAAGCTTCCTTCTGACTGTCTTAAAAACAGAATCATTATTGCAGTTGGAGATCAGGAAAATGATATTGAGCTCTTTAGAGCTGCTGACTACTCTTTTGCCATGGGACAGGCATCTGAACATGTAAAAAGATTTGCCAATGAAATACTTCCTTCAAATGATAGTGCGTATATGCCATATTTGCTGGAAAGAATTGCTGAATTGAAACTATCGTAATCGGAACTTACTCCAGCCAGCGAAAGTCTTTTGCCAGCAGCGCCTTTAAAATCAGGTCGCTGCTGCCGTGCTCCGTAACAATAGCCTGTCTTTGTATTCCTTCCTGCTTGAAGCCCATAATATCAAGCAGTTTTGAGCTTCTTGAATTTCCTGGAACATGACGGGCATGAACCCTGTTAATGTTCAGATGACTGAAAATCCAGCCAAGCACAAGGTTTAGAGATTCAAGCATAAGTCCGTTTCCTGTTAATCTGTGATCAAGAGAAAAACCAAGCTCACAGCAATTGTATGGAGCCTTTAGTATATCTCTTAAATCGAGACAGCCTATAAGCCTTTCTGGCCTGTCCTTGAGAAAAATTCCAAAATTTATTGATTGGCCTGTTTCCCAGGAGAGTCTGGATTTAAGAAGATGATGGCGCCAGTATTTTTCTGAAAGCAGGTTTTCCGGTAATCCCGGATTAAAAGCTTCGATATGATCTTTATTATGTGAAAAGAATTCAATCAGGCAGGTAATATCATCAAAAACAAGTGATCTTAACATAACATTATCGCCTTTAAGAACAGGCATATCTTCATCTGTATGATAGGCACCATCTGAAAGTTTGATAAAATGCAAATGATCTTCCCATTTGCCATTTATTTCCAGATATCGGTTTTCATAGCCAGCTAATTCAAATCCAAGATTCTGAGCCAGTTGTATAGATTTGGAATTATGAGGCAAAATATTTGCCTCGATTCTATGTAGTTTATAATCGCGAAAAGCGGCATTTATTGCTGTTTTTCCTGCTTCAAATGCATAACCTTGATTAGTGTGAGTATGATCAAGATGCCAACTGGCAATTGCTGACTTAAAACAACCATGAATTATGTTTGTTAAAGCAAATCTGCCAATAATATATTTAGGATCTGCAGGTAATGATAGCCAAAAAGGAAGTGCTCTGCCTGCCAGAAAATCCTGTAATTCTGCATGCAGATTTTTTTTCTGCTGCTCTACAGTAAAAATTTCATCATTTCTGGCGGCAAACCAAGGTTGGTGAAAATTTCTGTTACGGCTGTAATAATCAAGAACATGTTCAGCAGAATCAGCTGATAATATATTTAAGCACAGCCTTTCGGTCATAAGTATAGGTAAATCTGTCATTATTTCCTCCAGATCGAGCTCATTATAATCAAATGTCAATACTTAATGATTTAAGCGCTTCTTTATAAATAGCACTTGCAGCCAGCAGTCTGTCTGTTTCTATACTTTCGTCTGCCTGATGGCATACGTCCGGATCCCCTGGAAAACATGGTCCAAAAGCAACTATATTTGGTATTGATCTGGCATAAGTACCTCCGCCTATTGCAACAGGTTCAACCGTAGTATCTGTCATAATCTGATAAACATTATTTAGAGTTTTTACAAGGTGTGAATCTTTATCCACAAATAAAGGCTCCATATGTTTTTCAACTTTAAATTCAAAATTATATTTTTCAGCAAGTTTGTTTAATGTTAGTATTACTGTTTTCAAATCGGAAGTTACCGGATACCTGATATCCAAGGTTAGATTTGCCTCATTATTTTCTATCTTAAGCATACCCGCATTTAATGTCAGAACTCCATATTTATCTTTTAGATTTAATCCCGCACTGCTGCCATCTGTTTCTTCTCCAAATATCTCAGTATACATATTGATAAAAGGATTGCTGGAATTATTTTCTGAAAGTGTATTTTTGGCCTCAAGAATAGCAAGAGAAATTGCATTTGTACCTGATTCCGGCCTACTGGCGTGAGCCTGCCTGCCTTCTGCTACTATTTTGTCAGTTTTATCGAAAGTTATAGTACAGCTTCCCGGTACCATGTTTGCAACGGAACCACCTTCTGCCTTCATGATACGTATAGAATCAGAATTATCCTGCTCACAATTCATCTTTATATTAATCCAAACAATGCCTTTTTCAGCATGGATGACAGGGAAAGAAGCGTCTGCTGTAAAGCCGGCAATTGGAAGCTCCTGAGACTGTTTGTACCAATCCATACATTCACTGCCATTTTCCTCATCAAGGCCGACGATTAGTCTGATTCTTTTTGCCGGCTGATAATCATCATCTTTCAAGGATTTAAGTGCATACAGTACAGCGATTGCAGGTCCCTTATCGTCTACCGTACCGCGTCCCACAATTCGGTTTTCTATTTCCTGCGTATTAAAGGCCTCATTTGTCCATCCGCTGCCGGCAGGAACAACATCAAGGTGACATAAGGCGGCAATCATTTCGTCTGCTTGTCCCCATTCAACATAGCCGGCTCTGTTGTCAAGATTGACTGTTTTAAATCCCATGGCAGCGGCTATGTCCAGATAGCATTTCAGTGCTTCGACTGTTTTTTGTCCGAAGGGTGCCTCATTGTCAGAATCCTGTTTAACACTTTCGATATTGCATATTTTAATAACATCCGAAATCAAATCAGATTTATAAGACTTCATAGTATTTGCCAGTTCTTTTAATTTTTCTTCATCTGGCTGCATAGAAAAATCAACTTTGTCATATTCACCATCTTCTTTGGTAAAATCATAGCCTTCCTTGTTCTGACATTCGGGATGCAAATAACAAAATAAACCGACATACAAGCCTTTCTTTTCAGCCTTTTGCCCACAGATCGCACAAGATTGATCTGGCAAAGAAAGTTCATCAAGTCTGCCGGTTAGTTTGATCAAAAAAGATTCCATCTGACTGACTGATCTGGCAATTAAGCCTTCATGCAATCTGACACAAAGAAAATTATCAGATAATTCAAAATCACGAATATTTATGGTTTGTTTGTTATTTGACAGCCATTCTCTAAGATTATTAAGTGCCTGTAGCGATATTCCGGAAACAGGGGTAAAAAATGCGTTAAACCCTTTACCGGTGATTGCCGTAAAGAGAAATCCGTTAAAATCACCAAATACGGTTATATCTCCGTCTTCCTCTGTATGCTTATGCCAATTATATTTTTCCGCCAGTTTGAGTAATTGTCTTGAAATCATAATTAAATCTCCAATCTTTATTCTGCTGCCGATCGGTTGTCTTGAATGTACCTTAAACTAAATTACACATCACCAGTCAATTATATACAACTAGTGTACAACCTGACAATAAATCAGCCAATCAGAAGTTAAGAATAATTGATTTTTAAATCATCTTGCCAACTTTGCCGTGACATGTTAAAATACCAGACGGTTCAATTACACACATGGGATCTTGTGCCTGTTGCCGGTATGTTAGATCTGCGGCTGCATTGCCCATGGAGGAAAAAACAGGAGGAATAGAAAAATGGCAGTTATTAGCATGAAACAGCTACTGGAAGCAGGTGTTCATTTCGGACATCAGACCCGTCGCTGGAACCCCAAAATGGCAGAATACATTTACACAGAACGCAATGGTATTTATATCATTGATCTGCAAAAGACAGTACGCAAGGCTGATGAAGCATATATGTTTGCTCGTCAGATCGCTATGGAAGGCGGTACAATGCTTTTTGTAGGTACAAAGAAGCAGGCTCAGGATTCAATTCGTGAAGAAGCTGAACGTTGCGGAATGTATTTTATTAACAATCGCTGGTTGGGTGGAACTCTTACAAATTACAGTACAATTAAAAAGAGAATTAAACGTTTGGAAGAGTTAACCGAAATGCAGGAAAATGGTACTTTCGACGTTTTACCAAAGAAAGAAGTTGCAAAGCTTAAACTCGAAATGGAAAAACTGGAGAAAAATCTTGGCGGAATTAAAGATATGCCGGGAATTCCTTCATGTATGTTTGTTGTAGATCCACGTAAAGAGCATATTGCTGTTTTGGAAGCACGCCGTCTTGGTATACCCATTATCGGTATTGTTGATACAAACTGTGATCCCGAAGAAGTTGATTATGTAATCCCTGGAAACGACGATGCTATTCGTGCTGTTAAACTTATTGCAGGTAAAATGGCTGATGCCATGATCGAAGGACGTCAGGGTGAGCAGCTCGACGTTGAAGCAACTGAGGAAGTTCAGGCTGAAGAAGAAGCAAAAGTAGAGGAAACAGAAGAAGCATAAGCATTGTTTTTCCCAAAGACTATTGATTCAGGAGGATTTGTAACATGGCTGTAACAGTTGATATGATTAAAGAACTTAGAGAAAAAACAGGATCAGGTATGATGGACTGTAAGAAAGCTCTTACAGAGGCTAGTGGTGATATGGAGAAGGCAATTAAATGGCTTCGTGAAAAAGGTATTGCATCAGCTGAGAAAAAATCAAGCCGTATTGCTGCTGAAGGTATTGTTGATTCATATATACATGCCGGTGGACGTGTTGGTGTTTTGATTGAAGTAAATATTGAAACTGATTTTGCTGCAAAGAATGAAGATTTCCGTCGTTTTGTCAGAGAATTAGGTATGCAGGTTGCTGCTATGAATCCATTATGGGTTTCAAAAGAAGAAGTTCCTGCTGAAGCTTTGGATAAAGAACGTGATATCGTTCGTAATCAGGCTTTGAATGAAGGTAAACCAGAAAAAATTATCGATAAAATTGTTGAAGGTCGTTTGGCAAAATTCTATGAAGAGAATTGCTTGCTGGAGCAGAGCTATATGAAAGATGATTCCAAGAAAATTGGTGATCTTGTAAAAGAAATGATAGCGACTGTTGGTGAGAATATTACCGTTAGACGTTTTGTTCGTTATGAAATGGGAGCCGGTCTGCAAAAACGTGAAGAGAATTTTGCAGATGAGGTTATGAAGCAGATAAAATAAGTTCCTAACTGATTTTTTCAGGGACATGCCTTGCATGTCCCTTTTTTTGCAGGTAAACTCAGATAGAGTGCAGCGATTTCTGATAGAGAAGATAGTTTAGGCGAAAGAATAATTTACTGTAATTTCGGGAGGTATAAAATGGCAGCAAAGTATCACAGGATATTGTTGAAAATTAGTGGTGAAGCACTGGCGGGAGAAAGTGGAACCGGTCTTGATAATGAAGTTCTGAAAATCCTTGGCAGTACAATTCGCAGATTGATTGAAAAAAATGTTCAGGTTGCTGTCGTGGTAGGCGGCGGGAATTTCTGGCGAGGACGCAGCAGTGAAGGCATGGATCGTGTGACTGCCGATCATATGGGAATGCTTGCAACTACAATCAATGCACTGGCTTTGTCAGATGCTCTTGAGCAGGCCGGAGCAACAACAAGAGTTTTAAGTGCAATTGAAATGCGCCAGATTGCTGAAACCTATATCAGAAAGAGAGCGATAAGGCATCTTGAAAAGGGAAGAGTTGTAATATTTGCCTGCGGTACCGGCAATCCATTTTTCTCAACTGATACTGCGGCTGCACTTAGAGCCTCAGAAATTGAAGCCGATATAATTTTTAAGGCCACTATGGTTGACGGAGTTTATGATAAAGACCCTAAAATCTACTCAGATGCAATAAAATATCAGGAAATTAGTCATGATAGTGTTCTTCAGCTTAGTCTTGGTATTATGGACGCAACCGCTGCCGCACTTTGTCGCGACAATAAAGTCTCCATAGCAGTATTTGATATGTCTGATCCTGAAAATATTATCAGAATGGCAGATGGAGAAACTCTGGGAACAATTGTTAACTGATTGAACTGGAGGCAACGATTGGGTATAATGTAACGAGATCATAAATCGGAGGTACATATATGGCCATCATCGAAATTACCAAGGATTCTTTTTTACCTTATGAAAAGAAAATGAAAAAGACAATAGGTGTATTAAAGGAAGAATTTAATGCGATCCGTGCAGGCAGGGCAAACCCCAAAGTTCTAGATCATATTGAAATAGAGTATTATGGAGTTGCTACGCCTATTAATCAGGTTGCAAATATTCAGGTTCCTGAGCCAAGAGTAATAACTATATCACCATGGGATCCCAGTTCGCTCAAACTTATAGAAAAGTCAATACAGATGTCAGATCTTGGCATCAATCCATCGAATGACGGAAAGATAATTCGTTTGATTTTTCCTGCATTAACTGAAGAACGTCGTAAAGATCTGGCAAAGCAAGTTGGCAAATACGGTGAAGAAGCAAAAGTTGCGATCAGAAATGTTCGCAGAGAAGGTCTTGATCATTTCCGGGCTTTGCTTAAGAAAAAAGAAATGACTGAAGATCAGATGGCAGACGTTGAAATAAGACTGCAAAAGTTAACTGATGTAAATGTAGCCGAAATTGATAAGCTTGTTGCAGAGAAAGAAAATGATCTGATGGAGCTTTGATATAGTCTGATGGATAAAACATCAGCAGGTATTATAATTACAAAGGCCTGATAAAATGACCGGGTGGAAACGCCCGGTTTCTTATTAAAATCATGGAGGACAGGTATGCCTGTTTCTAAAAATAATGAAAATAATCGATAAAATCAGTTATCTGTTAAATTTTCTGCCTGGTAAATCAAAGAAATATAAAATTCCTGCATCGGCAGATTATGAAGATACAATAACTGATGATCTTGATATACCAACTCATCTGGCTGTGATTATGGATGGTAATGGCAGATGGGCTCAGCAGCGGAGTCTGCCAAGACAGGCTGGCCATAGAGCTGGTGCGGAAAATCTAAAAAATTTGTGCCGTATGTGTGGTCGCAGAGGCATAAAATACCTCACTGTTTACGCTTTTTCTACAGAAAACTGGCGTAGACCGGATGATGAAGTACATGCTTTGATGGAGCTTTTTGTTGAATTTTTCAAAAGATATGATCGTGAATTAGCCGCAGAAGGCATAAGACTAAGATTTTCTGGGGATATAAAGGCTTTGCCTGATAATATACAAGCCATTATAGAGAAATCGGAGCAAGAATCAGCTGCTAGAGATAAAATGCAGCTTATTATTGCTATAAATTATGGAGGCCGGCGCGAAATTGTACAGGCTATACACAGACTTGGCCAAAAAATTTCGCAAGGTGTTTTGGAACCAGAGCAAATCGATGAGAAAATGTTGCAGCAAAGCTTATATTTGCCGGATGTTCCTGATCCTGATTTAATTATAAGGCCTAGTGGAGAACAAAGACTTTCCAATTTTTTGCTTTGGCAGTCTGCTTATGCAGAATTCTGGTTTTCTGACGTTTTATGGCCTGATTTTGCAGAGAATGATCTTGTAGAAGCATTAAAGGCATATACTCTTAGAGATAGGCGCTTTGGAGGTATTCGCAAAATATGAAACAAAGAATAATCACTGGTATTATCTTTACATTAGGTATCGCCGTATTTATAGCTCCCGGATTAAAATGGCCGTGGATATCTCTTTTGTTATTTGTTTTTGTCGCTGTTACAGTTACAAACGAGCTTTTGAATGCTGTAAAAGCAAAAGATCTGCTTCCAAATAAATTTTTTACTTTTATAGGGAGTATGACTTTTCTGCTGCCTTTATTGATCAGTGGACCTGTTTCCTCGATTGATATCACTAATATATCGTTTTATTCAATTGCAACCGGTATGGCTTTAACCGGATTTTGCTTGATTTCCATAATGACACTCAATATGATAGTTCCCTTACTTAATAAAGGTCCTCAGGATTTGCCGTCAATGGCTTCTGGATCCCTGATAATGTCTTATGTAGCCTTCCCGCTTAGCTGTTCTGTACTACTGTTATATTATGTTCCTCGTGGTTGGTATTGGTTGATTTTAGCGCTTCTTACTCCGTGGGCTTCAGATGTTTTTGCATATTTTACCGGATCAGCTATAGGTAAAAGACATATACTTCCCCGTATTAGTCCTAAAAAAACTTTAGAAGGCTGTCTGGGTGGTGTTGCAGGAAGCATGCTTATTATGGTTTTGTATTTCCAGCTGGTATTGAGTAATTTACCTGGTCACAAGCCTGATACCTGGCTTCATATTATTTTTGCACTGGTTTCAGGAATTTTTCTTAGTCTGGCTTCTCAACTGGGGGACTGGTTGGCTTCCACCATTAAAAGATGGTGTCAGATCAAGGATTATGGCAAAATATTACCAGGACATGGTGGTATTTTAGATAGATTTGATAGTGCCTTTTTCACCATGCCGGTTACTCTTTTTCTGGCGATGTTATATTGGCAGATTTTTTAAGGAGATTTAGCAGATAATGACTAAAGCTGTATCAATACTTGGATCAACAGGGTCAATAGGGACTCAGACACTTGAAGTCTGCAGACATCTGGATATAAAGGTAAAGGCATTGTCGGCCGGAAGTAATATATCTTTACTTGCAGAGCAGGTAAAAGAATTTAAACCGGAGCTTGTGAGTATAAATCAACCCGACCTGGTTGCTCAACTTGAGCAAAAACTTTCAGGTAGTACTTTTATGCCTGAGATAATGTCTGGAATGTCAGGCAATAATGCTGTTGCTCAAATATCAGAGGCCGATACTGTTGTTGCTGCAATGGTAGGCGTTGCTGGTTTGGAACCTGTTCTGGCAGCAATAAAGTCAGGTAAGGACATAGCATTGGCGAATAAAGAAACTCTTGTTGCCGGTGGAGATCTTGTTATGCCGCTTGCAAAAGAGAAAAACATAAGGCTTTTACCTGTAGATAGTGAACATTCGGCAATCTGGCAATGTCTTGCAGGCTCGCCGCAAAGAAGTATGAAAAGCATACTTCTGACAGCTTCAGGTGGACCTTTCCGAGGATGGAGTACAGGGCAATTATCTAGAATAACAGTTGAACAGGCACTTGATCATCCAACATGGAAGATGGGTGGTAAAATTACAATTGATTCAGCGACTTTAATGAATAAAGGTCTTGAAGTTATAGAGGCAAGCTGGTTGTTTGATTGTCCTTGTGATCAAATCAAAGTTGTTGTTCATCCACAGAGTATAATTCATTCAATGGTTGAATTTGTTGATGGTTCTGTTTTAGCACAGATGGGTTTTCCCGACATGAAGCTACCTATTCAGCTGGCTCTTACCTGGCCGGAAAGATCTGCGGCCGAAAATGAATCATTTAATCCTTTTGATGCCAGAGCCAGAGAATTGACTTTTGAAGAACCGGATATTGAAACATTCCGCTTGTTGCCGTTGGCTTATATGGCTGCTAAAACAGGTGGGACAATGCCGGCCGTGTTAAATGCAGCAAATGAAGCTGCTGTATATCTTTTTCTGTCTGGCAGAATATCTTTTCCTGATATAGCTTCAAACGTTGAGCAGGTAATGAATAGTCACCTTAAAAGAAATTGGCAGCAAAAATTTAGTTTTGATGAACTAATGAATATAGATATGTGGGCAAGACAGGAATTAACTGCACTGGCAGAACTGTCTTAAACTGTAATATTTGCAAATACAGTATCAAAAGGAGTCTTATATATGGGTTTTATAGGCATAGTAATAGGTATATTATTTCTCAGTATCATGATGGTTGTTCATGAATTGGGACATTATCTGACCGGCAGAAAATTAGGTTTTAAAATTGAAGAGTTTTCAATTTTTATGGGACCGGTTCTTTTTGAATGGGAGAGAAAAGGTATTAAGTACAATATCAAGTTATTACCTATTGGCGCTTCGGTTCGTTTTGCCGGCGAATATGAGGACGATGAGGATGATAATTCCGAACCGGTTAAACCTGATGATGACCCCGGATTTTTTTACAATCGTCCTAAATGGGCAAGAGCAATAGTGCTGGCGACCGGACCGGCTCTTAATCTTCTTTCAGGTGTTCTTGCATTTTTAATTATGTTCTCTGCTTTTGGTTTTACCGTGCCGGTAATTGCAGGAACAATGGAGAATACACTCGCATATGAGGCTGGACTGCAGCCGGGAGATCGCATTATCCGTGCTAATGGAGATAGAATCAGAACGACTCTTGATTATACCGGCACAGAAATGTTTCTGACATCGGATGATATCTTGCGTCTGGAAATTGAAAAGGCAGATGGATCAAAAAGTATTGTTGAACTTGTTCCGCAGCAAGTAGCACAGTATAGGCTTGGTATAAATGTTCTTAGTGAGTTGCAAGATGGTGGTGCTGTAATTAATTCGGTTGATGCTAAATCAAATAACGGTAATCCTGTTTTACAGGAAGGCGATATTCTGCTGGCGGTAAATGGCATTGCCTACAGTGATTATGAGGGTTTCCGAAGAGAAGTAAATTCGTCGGCAGGACAGCCGCTTGAGATGACTATTATACGTGATGGTACAGAACAGAAAATAACAATGTCCGCTACAGAATTTGTTGAAAGCCTGCCTCGTGGCATTTATTTTAGCAGTAGTAATAATTTTGGGCAGGCTATTGGACAATCAGTTCAATGGAGTTGGTCGATTGTTAAGGTTACAGTTCGTAGTATAGGCATGATGTTTACCGGAGAAATCAGACCACAGGACACATTATCTGGACCTGTCGGAGTGGTTAGCATGATTGGTAATGTTGTAGAACAAAGGCAGCCTGTTAAAGAGACAGTTTATCAGCTGCTTTGGATGTTTGCTCTGATATCGGTCAGTCTTGGTTTTATGAATCTTTTACCCATACCTCCGCTTGATGGCAATCATCTTATATTAACCGGTTTAGAAGCTATAAGGGGTAAACGATTATCCTTAAAGACACAAAATATAATTGGTTTTGTCGGTTTTGCTCTTATTATAGGGCTGGCAATTATGGGGCTTACTTTTGATATTATGCGTCTTACCGGTGGTGGCTGATATGAACGATAATCACGAGTTTAATGCTATATATGAGCAGCATGAGCTAAGATATATTCGCAAAAAAACAAAGGCTGTTAATGTTGGCGGAGTTATCGTCGGTGGCGATGCACCTATTGTTGTTCAGTCAATGAATAATACCGATACCAGAGATATAAAAACCAGTCTGCAGCAGATTAATGATCTGGCACAGGCTGGTTGTGAGATTACCAGACTGGCTATTCCCGATATGGAAGCTGCACAGGCATTTGCTAAAATAAAAGCAAAATCACCAATTCCACTTGTTGCAGACATTCATTTTGACTATAGACTTGCTCTTGCTGCTATTGAGTCAGGTGCTGATAAGATAAGAATAAACCCTGGCAATATAGGAGGCAAGGATCGAATCATACAAGTTGTAAAAGCTGCTTCTGAGCGTAATATACCGATCAGAGTTGGTGTTAATTCAGGGTCTCTTGCCCGCGGCCAGATTGATCGATATGGTGGAGTTAACGCTTTATCAATGACCGCTTCCGCATTGGAGGCAACCTCATTGCTTGAGCAACAAGGATTCAGCGATATCGTTATTTCAATTAAGGCTTCTGATCCTGCACTCACGATTTCTACTTACAGGTTATTATCGGCAAAAACTGATTATCCTTTGCATCTGGGAGTTACTGAAGCAGGGACTATACGCGATGGTGTAATCAGATCTGCTGTTGGAATTGGAACTTTACTTGCCGAGGGCATAGGGGATACTTTGAGAGTATCACTAACTGCAGATCCGATTGAGGAAATCAGAGCTGCTTATGCAATATTAAAATCATTAGGTCTTAGAGATAAAGGTCCGCTTCTTATTAGCTGTCCTACTTGTGGCAGAACCGAGGTAGATCTTGTTGAAATTGCAGCCAAGGTTGAAACTGCTCTTGAAAACGTAAATGTGCCGATTAAAGTTGCGGTAATGGGTTGTGCCGTTAATGGACCAGGTGAAGCAAGGGAGGCTGATGTCGGTATAGCCGGTGGGAAAGGCGAGTTTATAATTTTCCGACAAGGTAAAATTATAAAAAAAGTACCTGAAAGTGAAGCCGTTGCAGCTTTGCTGGCGGTAATACAGGATATATGTACAGAAAAGGAAAAAGATAACAATGCAGGCTGACTGGAATAGTTTTTTTGCCTGGCTTTTGCCGGGTAATGGATTGATCAGAGATATGGAAAATATAAAAGGCAATGTAACTGAGATGACCGTTAAACAGTCAGGAACATTGCTGATTAAGTGTTCTCTTGAGAGTCCTTGCCCGCCTGCTCTTTTATGCAGGCTTGAACAAACAATTGAACAACAGCTTGGAATCAAAGAAGTCGTAATAAGTCAGCATTTACTGTGCCAGATTGATACGGAAAAAGCTAGTGAATATATTGCCGAGTTAGCACCTTGGATGCTAAGGCATCTAAGACATAAAAATGCATTTATGGCATCAATGCTGCAAAATGCCAGTTTTAAATCAAATATTGATCAAGTTCATATTCATCTGCAGTCATCTTGCTGCTCGCTTTTTGAAAATCAGAAAATACCTGAATTACAGGAACTTTGCGAACTTTATCATAATTTGCAGGTGCAATTTTGCCTTGTTCCTGTCAAAAAAGATCTTACCGAGTATGCAAGAAAGCTTGATCAATCATCCAGTCAGTTGGCAAATGCTGCCAGATCGGCAGCTGTATGTGCTTTATCAGACGGTGATCCCGGTCCCATGGATGCTCCTCCTGATATATCCGGTGCTCAAGCTGCTGCAGATATTAAACAGCCAAATGCACAGCAGCCAAATCCTCCTAAAAAATCTGCACAGCCTGCCAAGCCATACAGACGCATGCCTAAAGCTCCTGATCTTGTTTGGGGCAGAGTCAATACAGAACTGAAAAAATCTAGAATAGCGGATATTAATAGTGAATCAGGTACGGTTATCCTTGAAGGGGAGACTTTCGGTTTTGAAACAAGACCTATCAGCCAAAACACCAGAATTCTGGTTAAATTTGCTATTACCGACTTGACCAGCTCGGTACAGTGTATTGTTTTTGCCAAACCAGAAGATGAAGAGGTTTTGACTGAATATCTTAAAAATGGTTATGTGCGTGTTCAGGCAGAGATAAATTTTGATTCTCAGTATGCTAAAGATTTACAAGCAAAAGTTATGGGAATACAAAAAGCTAAAGCTAAGCAATCAAGAGAAGATCTGAGTGTTCAAAAAAGAGCTGAACTTCACGCACATACAAAGATGAGTACAAAAGATGCTGTCTGTGACGCCTCCTCACTGGTAAAGCTGGCGGCATCGTTCGGACATACTGCCGTTGCTATTACCGATCATGGCGTTGTTCAATCTTTTCCCGATGCTTGTAATACACAGCAGGCTCTTAAAAGAAAAGGCAAAGATATCAAGATTATCTATGGACTGGAAGGATATCTTGTCGATGACGGAGCCTCTGTTTGCTGGGGTTATGAGCAAGATACTGATCTAAATGATGGTTTTGTAGCTATAGATGTTGAAACAACAGGACTTAATAGTGCTTCAGACAGAATAATCGAAGTGGCTGCTGTTCGCTTTAAGCCTGATGATCAGGGCAGTTGGCAAATCACTGATCGTTTCGTTAAATTTGCTAATCCTGGTATTGAAGTTCCTGCCAAGATAACAGAGCTAACCGGGATTACTACAGAAATGATCAAAGATGCTCAGCCACCATTTGAAGTCATGGAAGAACTTGCTGAGTTTGTAGGTGACAGTATACTTACTGCGCATAATGCTTTTTTTGACCTAGGCTTTTTACGTTATGAAGGGTTTTGCACTAAATGCGAAGCAGATCCTCGTGTCAAATTTAATATGCCGGTTGTAGATACTCTGGCACTGGCAAGAGCTTTTATGCCTGAACTTCCTAATCATAAATTAAATACGGTTTCTGCTGCTTTGAAGATTGGTCTTGACCGCCATCACAGAGCTGAAGACGATGCTATAGCCAGCGGAGAAATTCTTATTTCGATGATGAAAAAAGAACAATGCAGTCTATTGGCGGATTTTGACAGTAAGGTTGGACATCAATCAAATGAGGAGATTCTGGCACATCGGCGTGAAGTTTTTCATGTGATACTGCTGGCACAGGATTATCTTGGTCTTTATAATCTGTATAGACTTGTTTCAGCATCACATACAAAATATTTTCATAGTAGACCTAGAATTCCAAGATCCTTGCTACAGTATTTCCGACACGGTTTGATAGTAGGTGGGGCTTGCGAAGCGGGAGAAATATACCAGAAGATTCTTGCTATTTACAAAGAGAATGACTCAAGCTATGAGAAAACACTACAGCAGCTTGGACATTCTGATCTGGTCAGACTTGCCAGATTTTATGATTATCTGGAGATACAACCAATCAGCAATAATCAATTTTATTTGCGTGATCCCCAGAGCGGATTGCAAAGTGAAGATGATTTAAAAGACATAAATCGTCTGATTGTTGAGCTTGGTAAAAAACAGCGTCGCCCCGTATGTGCAACCTGTGATGTTCATTTTCTGGAAAAACGTGACAGCGAATATAGAAAAATATTAATGTCAGATATGGGCTTTGAAGACGCTCATCTTCAGCCTGATTTGTATTACAGAACTACAGACGAGATGATTGCGGAATTTGCTTATCTTGGTGAAGCAGTTGCACATAAAGTTGTTCTGGAAAATCCCCAGCAGATCGCGGAGAGAATTAAACCTGATATGAAGCCTTTTCCTGACGGTTCTTTCCCGCCGATCATCGCTTCGGCGGCTGATGATGTGCGCAAACTTACATGGGATACAGCTTTTTCACTTTATGGCTATAACGGTGAAGTGCCGGATGTGGTGAAGGCCAGAGTAGAAAGAGAACTGGATTCAATCATTGATAACGGTTTTGCGATTATGTATTATATTGCGCATAAACTGGTAAAAAAATCAAACGACGACGGTTATATAGTTGGTTCTCGAGGTTCTGTCGGGTCTTCTCTGGTAGCTACTTTTTGCGGTATAACCGAGGTAAATCCCCTGCCTCCTCATCATGTTTGTCCGCAATGCCATTTTTCTGAATTTGATTGCAGTGGTGATTATGGTTCAGGCTATGATCTGCCTGCTCGTAGCTGTCCCCACTGTGAATGTGAAATGACACGTGAAGGCCAGGATATTCCTTTTGAAACTTTCCTTGGTTTTGATGGCGATAAACAGCCTGATATAGATCTTAATTTCTCTGGTGAATATCAGCCCAGAGCACATAAATTCATCGAGGAAATGTTTGGCTCCAGTCATACCTTCAGAGCAGGAACAATTGGCGCTTTTGCCGAAAAAAATGCTATGGGAATGGTTAACGGATATTTTGAAAAGAAAGAACAATTTGCTACCAAGGCCGAAGTTATGCGTTTGTCAAAAGGATTAATAGGCGTAAAAAGAACAACAGGTCAGCATCCGGGTGGAATCGTTGTTGTTCCAAAAGAACGTGATATTTATGATTTTACACCCGTTCAGCATCCTGCTGACAAACGTGAGGCAGGTACCATAACGACTCATTTTGACTTTAATGCTATGCATGATACGATTCTGAAATTAGATATTCTTGGACACGATGATCCTACCATGCTAAAAATGCTGGGTGATCTTACAGGTGTTGATGTAAATACAATACCTATACCTGATGAGAAGGTTATGTCTCTGTTTACTTCTACCAAGGCACTTGGCATAGAAGATGAAAAGTCGCCTACCGGGGCAGCTACGCTCGGTTTGCCTGAAATGGGTACTTTTATGGCACGTGATATGATTAGGGAAACTCAGCCATCCAGATTTTATGATCTGGTCCAGCTGATGGGGCTGTCTCATGGCACAGATGTCTGGAAAGGCAATGCCCAGGATTTGATAAGATCAGGCACCTGTACGATCAATGAGGTTATAGGTTGCCGGGACACAATAATGACAGGACTGATATACAGCGGTCTGCCGCCTAAAGCAGCTTTTGATATTATGGAAAAGGTTAGAAAAGGCAAAGGATTGTCCGAAGAGCATGAACAGTTGATGCGCGATAATAATGTACCTGAGTGGTATATTGATTCATGTAAAAAAATTAAATATATGTTTCCTAAGGCACATGCTGCTGCTTATACTATTTCGGCATTGCGTATAGCCTGGTTTAAGGTTTATTATCCTGAAGCCTACTACTGTGCTTTCTTTACTGTTAGAGCAGATGAATTTGATAGCAATATCATGTGCCGTCCGCCTGCTGAAGTACGTATTGACAGAGAAAGACGAAAACAGATTTTTAGAGAATCACCTGACCGCGAGCAGAAGATTTTTTATATACTTGAACTGGTCGAGGAAATGCAGCTGAGAGGTATAGACTTTCTGCCTCTTGATATATATGAATCCAGCGCATCAAAATTTGTTGAAGAGGAAAAAGGATGGATCAGACCACCTTTGGATTCTATTCCCGGAATAAGTTCGACTTTAGCGGAATCAATTGTCAGAGCAAGAGCAGATGGGATTTTTAAATCAAAAGATGAATTGATGCGCCGTGCAGGAATCGGTCAAAGTGCGATAGAAACATTAACAAATACCGGTTGTCTTAATGATATGCCGGATACGGCACAGATGAATCTTTTTGAGATGATGGGCTAGGTGAGAATACAGACTTGAAGATGCAAAATCAAATACAGTATTGTCAGGTTATCTTAAAAGAATCAACCAGACAATTTGATCGTGAATATACGTATTCAGTGCCTTCCGAACTCCGTGGCAAACTTTTTGCCGGCAGTCACGTAGAGGTTCCTTTTGGGCGAGCAAACCGAACCGTAGAGGCATATGTAATTGCTTTGGCGAATGAGGATATTTCTGATTTTTATATAAAACCTGTAATTCGTCTGATTTCAGAACGTCCTGTTCTGACCAAAGACCAGATTCAGCTTGCGGCCATGATGCGTCAAAGATATTTATGTACATATGGTGCTGCTGTGCGTTGTATGACGCCATCTACTGTCCTTGCTGTGGGAGACAAAAAAGTTCGTTTTGCAGAGCTTTGCGACCCTTCTGAGGCCGCAGAGAGGCTGGCGTCAGGAGAAATAGACAGACTTGGACATATACGTGTAATTCAAATGTTGCTTGATTACGGCAGTGCGCCGGCCTATGAGATTCAATCTGCTTGTCAGGTAAGCCCGGCAATCTTGAAAACACTGGAAAAAAAAGGCCTTATTTTTTTCTCTCGTCAGGAAGTCAGAAGATTATCTGATGATGATAATCTTCAGACGACTGTGGTTGCAGATTTTGAACCTAATGAATCTCAAAAAAATGCGATTAACCGTATAGATCAGGCGATGAGGGAGACATTTGAATCTGGAACAGGACAGGAATTTCTGCTTTATGGCATTACAGGAAGCGGCAAAACAGAGGTATATCTTCAAACTGCCAGAATTGCTATAAATTCAGGCAAAGATGTAATAATACTTGTTCCCGAAATATCATTAACCCCGCAAATGATAAGCCGCATAAGATCAAGATTCGGAGATAATGTAGCAGTTTTGCACAGCCGACTTACACCGGCGGAACGATATGAGCAATGGCAGCGTATTTTGCGCAGGGAAGTAAACCTTGTAGTTGGTGCAAGATCGGCAATTTTTGCACCTTTACAGAATCCGGGATTAATAATTATCGATGAGGAACAAGAGAGCAGTTATAAATCAGAAACACATCCAAGATATCATGCCAGAGATATAGCACGTATGCGTTCTCACATGCATGGTGCAGCATTGATTCTTGGATCGGCAACTCCTTCTGTGGAGAGTTTTTACCGCAGTTGCTCAGGTAAATCTATACTTCTAACTATGTCTGAAAGAATAGGCAGTGCAGGTTTGCCTGAAGTTGAAATTGTTGATATGAGAGAAGAATTACGAGCCGGTAACCGAGGTATTTTCAGCAATGCTTTGCAGAATGCCCTGGCAAAAATCCGTTCTGAAAATCATCAGGCAATGATCTTTATAAATCGACGTGGTTATGCCGGTTTTGTATTATGCCGAAATTGTGGACATGTAGTCAAATGTAATTCCTGCAGCGTTTCTCTAACCAGTCATGCTTCATTATCCAGGCAAGCAGAATATACTGACTCTGCCCAAATACAAAATCAGAAAAACAAAGATCTTCTTATATGCCATTATTGCGGTAAAATAAGCAAAACTCCAGAAGTTTGCCCAATTTGCTCCAGCAAAATGATTGGGCGATTTGGTGCAGGAACGCAGCAGGTCGAAGAACTTTTTGCCAGACAATTTCCAGATCTTAGAACTTTGCGTATGGATCAGGATACTACAGGTGGAAGAACTGCTCATGCAGATATTTTGCATAAATTTGCAAATCATGAGGCAGATGTTTTGATCGGAACCCAGATGATTGCCAAAGGTCATGATTTTCCGGATGTAACAGTAGTCGGTATTCTGGCTGCTGATCAATTGCTGGGGATTTCTGATTTTCGTGCTTCTGAAAGAGCATTTCAGCTTATTTTGCAGGCCTCAGGGCGGGCAGGACGTGCGTCAAGAGCAGGAAAAGTGATAATACAAGCCTATAATACCGATGATTATGCAATTCAGGCGGCAGCTTCCCAGAATTATATGGAGTTCTATGAGCAGGAAATAGCTTTTCGCCGTATAATGAAATATCCGCCTTTTGGTTCAATAGGATTGATTGTATTATCTGGAACCGATGATAATCTTGTTAAAACCAAAATAGAACATCTGTACAAAATCATGACAAAATGGCAAAGTGATCATGCTGATTATCCTGAAATATCATTAATGGAACCTGCCAGAGCCCCTTTACAACGCATACGGAAGCGGTATCGTTGGCGTCTTGTTATGCAGGCTGATAATTATTCGATAATTTCGTCATTCATAGGTATAACCACGGAACGTTTTGATTTTGGAGAGTTGGCTGTAACCATAGATGTCGATCCATGGCAGATGCTATGATATAATGATCGTTGGAATAAAATTAAGCCGAAGGGAATGATAGTATTATGGCTTTGCGTAAAATTTTAACAGATGGTGAAGAAATTCTGCGAAAGAAAAGCAGGGAGGTTACTGTTTTTGATGATCGTCTGCAGGTTTTGATAGATGATATGCTTGAAACAATGTATGCCAACAATGGTATAGGTCTTGCCGCACCGCAAATTGGTGTGCTTAGAAGAATTTTTGTGATGGATCTGCATGACGGCAAGGATCCTTTGATTGCAATCAACCCTGTAATAAAGGAAACCGAGGGAATACAGACATACCAAGAAGGTTGTCTTTCTGTACCGGGCAAATATGGTGATGTGGATCGCCCTGCGAATCTTACCTTAAGCGCTCTTGATCGCGAAGGTAAACCTTTTGAAATCAAGGCAGATGAACTTGCTGCTGTCTGTATATCTCATGAAACAGATCATCTCGATGGAATTCTCTTTAAGGATAAGGTAAAGGGGGAATTACTTTCTCAATGAAGATAAAAATCCTTTTTATGGGTACACCTGAATTTGCCGTGCCTGTATTGCAGGCATTGATAGATAAAAATTATCCGATAGCAGGTGTTGTCTGCCAACCGGATAAGCCACAGGGAAGAAAGCAGATCCTGAAATCACCGCCGGTTAAAGAACTGGCGTTAAAATATGATATTCCTGTTTTACAGCCGGTTTCTCTAAAAAATAAAGATATTGAAGATGAGATCAAAGCTTTGTCTCCAGATATGATTGTAACTGCTGCATATGGCAAAATTTTGCCGGCTGCATTGTTGGATATACCTCCTCTAGGCTGTATTAATGTACATGCTTCACTTTTGCCGCGATACAGAGGGGCTGCTCCTGTTCAATGGTCACTTATTAATGGAGATGATGAGACCGGGATTACAATTATGATGATGGACGAAGGTATGGATACTGGTGATATACTGACACAACAGGCAATTCATATCCCTGAAAATATTGACTCAGCAAGATTGCTTGAAAAATTGTCTTTGCTTGGTGCCAGAATGCTGCCGCAGGCAATTAAGGATTTTGTCTCCGGTGATATAGTTCCTTACCCGCAGGACAATGAAAAAGCGGTTACAATCAGTATGTTAAACCGGGAAATGGGTGAGATAGATTGGAACAAGTCTGCTCGTGAAATTCATAATCAGGTTCGAGGGCTATATCCCTGGCCGGGATGCTGGACAAATTGTGGCGGTAAAAAGCTTAAAATTCACCGTACGCAGGTATGTTATGATCGTGATTTAAATGAGTTTGCTAAAACTTTGGAACCTGGAACAATCTGTTCTTGTGGCGGTCTGGTTAGAATCGCTACCGGAGAAGGCGTTCTGGAACTTCTGGAAGTACAGAATCAGTCCGGTAAACGTATGCACTGCCGTGACTGTGCCCATAATTATAAACTGGGCGATTTGATGGGAGGCGAAGATATTTATGTTTGATTTTACGATATTTTCTTCTGCAGCCTGGATTGCTGCAACTGTTTCCGGACAGAATGATTTTTTTGGCTCAGGACTGGGTATGTTGTATGGACTTGATATATGGTATTTTATTCTGGTGATACCAACTTTAGTATTAAGCCTGATTGCTCAGAGTAAAGTTAAGTCTACTTTTGCAAAATTCAGTGGTGTCAGAGCACAATCCGGCTATACCGGGTTAAGTGCTGCCAGAAGGATACTTGATCAAAACGGTTTAAGAAACGTAAACATAGAAGGGGTGAGAGGTCAGTTAACCGATCATTTTGACCCCAGATCTAATGTGTTGAGACTTTCTGAATCCACTTATGCTGATAATTCAATTGCGGCAATTGGTGTTGCTGCACATGAAGCAGGACATGCAATTCAGCATGCCACGGGTTATTTTCCCAATAAGATAAGAGGTTCTCTTGTCCCGGTGGCACAGATAGGTTCTTCACTTGGTCCGTATATGGCGATTTTTGGTATTATTATGAGCCTGCCTTTGCTGACACAGATAGGTATATTTCTTTTTGCCGGAGCTTTTCTTTTTTATCTTATCACATTGCCTGTTGAGTTTAATGCCAGCAGCAGAGCAATGCGTTTGCTTGAGGATCAAGGAATACTTGGCGATCAGGAATTAAAAGGTGCCAGAAAAGTTCTTACTGCTGCCGCGATGACATATTTAGCTTCGGCACTTACTGCTTTTGCATCACTTCTTCGTTTGATTCTTTTGTCAAGAGGACGCAATGGCAGACGTTAAAAAAAGAGTGGTTAATAAACCAGATGCTGCGAGATTGGCCGCTGTAAGACTTTTATATAGTGTTCTGGAAGAAGGCGCATATACTAATTTAAGTGCGATCAGTTTGCTTGAGCAGGAAGATCTAAATAATTTAGACAGAGCTTTTGCTACTGCTGCTGTTTATGGGACGATAAGCTGGCTGCCTGCTTTGGACTGGTATTTGAGCAAATTAGCTGATCGTCCGGTTGACCGTCTTGATCCTATGATCAGAACAATACTTAGGTTAGGTTTGTGGCAGATAATAAAAAGTAAAAGTATACCTGTTTCTGCGGCTGTAAATGAAAGTGTTAAAATTGCTGATAATCTGCTTCATAGCGGTGCAGCCGCCTATGTAAATGCCGTTTTACGGTCATACGAGCGTAAAACACCTGTTATTCCCAACAAATTAACGGCTTTAAAATATGGATTGCCTACCTTTATGTTTGGTTTGCTGAAAAAATGGTATGGACAGGAAGATGCAATAAAAATTGCAGAAGCCTTTCTGGAGAATAAACCTTGGACAAGCCTTAGAGTTAATACAATGAAAATACCACCGGAAGATCTGATAAAGTCATGGTGTGCAGATGAACTGGAAGCAGAAAAAGGTAATTATCTGCCGGAAGCTGTCAAGCTTAAACTGTCAGGACATACTCTCAGAGATCTTATTGCCTGGCAGAATGGTCTTGTTACTTCTCAAGATGAAGCTGCTATGCTGACTTCTACTATTGCTGATCCACAAATGAACTGGTTGATATATGATCTTTGTGCCGCACCAGGTGGCAAAACTACTCATATGGCAGAAATAATCAAGGATAGTGGCAGCATAATTGCAATTGACAGTCAGCCGCACCGTCTTAAGCTGATTAATGAGCAGACAGAGCGGCTGGGAATAAGTAGTATTAGTACTGCTTGTGCAGATGCCACTGATGTTAATTTTATTTATAATGAAATATTTGAAAATAAAACGGCAAATCTTGTTCTGGCAGATGTTCCTTGTAGCGGCCTGGGGTTGCTGGCAAGAAAACCTGAAATAAGAATAAATATGACATATGAGAAAATTCAGAATTTGCAGCAGGTTCAAAAAGATATTTTGAAAAATGCTGCCAGACTTGTCAGTGAGAATGGTTTTTTAGTATATAGTACGTGTACAATCAATCCTGATGAAAATGAAAACCAGATGACTGATTTTCTAGAAAACTCAGAAGCTGGTAAAAATTTTCAAAGAGTCGATATTAGAAGTCTTTTGCCAATAAAACTACTTGAAAAAGATCCGGGATTGGCAGAGCAGGCAAAAAACGGATTTATTCAGTTGCTGCCTCATAAACATGATATTGATGGTTTTTTTATCAGTAAACTACAAAAAACAAAAAAAGAGTAAAGCTTGAGAGGGCTGATAATGAAAAATTTTTATGATATGACTCTGGAAAATTGGCAGGAATGGGTTAGAGGAAAACAAATGCCTTCCTATAGGGCGGCACAAATTTATCAGTGGACTGCCAGAGGTATAAGTTCTACCGAAGAAATGAGTAATCTTTCAAAGGAACTTCGTAATGTTCTGGCTTCCGAATTTTATGTAGGTGGTCTTGAATTAATAGAAAAATTAGTTTCCCAAATAGATGGAACCGCAAAATATATTTTTAGACTGCATGATGGAAACATCATTGAAAGTGTACTTATGCAGTATAAGCATGGCTATTCCGTGTGTCTTTCTTCGCAAGCCGGCTGTCGTATGGGCTGCGCTTTTTGTGCATCTACAGGCGCTGGTTTTGGGCGTAATTTGTCTCATGGTGAAATGCTTGCCCAGGTTGCAGTTATCGCTAGAGATTGTGGACAGAGAATAGGTCATATTGTAATCATGGGTATAGGGGAGCCGTTTGACAACTATGACAATTTAATATTGTTCTTACGTATGGTCAATGATCCTTCTGGTTTGCATATTGGAATGAGACATATTTCAATCTCAACTTGCGGACTGGTGCCTGACATGCTAAAATTCACTGATGAAGGTCTGCCTGTGACATTGTCAGTGTCGCTGCATGCACCTGATCAGCAGATCAGAAGTCAGCTGATGCCGATAGCAAAGCAATATTCTTATGATGACCTGATGAAGGCCTGTCGCAATCACATTGATAAGACCGGCCGCCGTATATCATTTGAGTATACAATGTTCAGCGGCGTTAATGATCAGCCTGAGCATGCAAAGAAACTGGCAAGACAGCTTAACGGCATGTTATGCCACGTTAATCTGATTGCAGCAAATGAACTAGAGAATGGCAGCTATCATGCCAGTGACCGCAAAGTTATGCAGCGTTTTATGCAGATTCTTACGCAGTCAGGCATTAATGCTACGATCAGAAGAGAGCTTGGCTCTGATATCATGGCTGCCTGCGGACAATTAAGGAGAAGACTGGAAGCATGCGAGAATCCATAAAATACTCCGGCGCGACTCATGTCGGCCATGTAAGAGAAAATAATGAAGATTCTTTTGTTTTACCGGATCATAATGACAGCGGGATATTTTATTTTGTTTTAGCAGATGGAATGGGCGGGCACAGCCGTGGTGAGCTTGCCAGCCAGATTGCAGTGTCATATGTTCATCAGAGGATGAACGCTGTTTTGTCGGAGGAAAATTCTGAAAACATAGATCAAATGAATGAGTTTCTTGAGGACGTTGTACAGAAGGCAAATGTAAAGGTTTATCTTGGGTCGCTGGAAGATGAAGATTATAAAGGAATGGGAACGACACTGACCATCATGATGCTTGATAACCATAATATATGGCTGGCTCATGTGGGTGATTGTCGTGCCTATTTGTATCGTGATCAGTTATTAACTCAACTTACGACTGATCAGACTGTTGTACAGGAGATGCTTGAGGCAGGAAGCCTGACACAAGAAGAGGTAAGCGACCATCCCAGACGCAATGTCCTGACCCAGGCTTTGGGAATTCCGGAATTTTTACAACCGGAGATAATTAATATACCAAGACAAAAACATGATCGTTATATATTATGCAGTGACGGACTCTATGGTCAGGTTTCAGATGATGAAATCAAAACAATCGCCAAAAAATTCAAAGAACCGGCTGAAGCTGACGAGCAGCTTGTGAAAATGGCTCTTGAAAAAGGTGGCGAAGACAATATTACAGTTATTGTAATTTCATCCTGATTGAAAAAGGAGACCCCATTATGGAGGAACTGACATGAATACAAATAAACCACAGCTGCCAGAAGGTGTGCTGATTGATGGACGTTATATTATACTTCGTCCGCTCGGACAAGGCGGCATGGCACATGTGTATCTTGCCGAAGACCGTGAAACAGGCGAGCAGGTAGCTATCAAGGTTATGAAGGATGATCTTACTGATGATCCTGAATTTGTAAAAAGGTTTGATACGGAAGCAAGAGCTGCTTCCAGTCTAGATCATCCTAATATTGTTAAAGTAATAGGTTATGGACAAGATCAGGATTTACGTTATATCGTTCAGGAATATGTTGAAGGTAAAACGCTCAAAGATCTGATTCAGGAAAAGGGTTTTCTTGACTGGAATTTAGCCGTTCCACTGGCAATACAGATCGGGCTTGCTCTTGAGCATGCACATAAGCGCGGTGTTGTTCACCGTGATATTAAGCCTCAGAATATTCTGATAACTCCTGAATTTATTGCTAAAGTAACGGATTTTGGAATTGCCAGAGCAACCAATGCCAATACAATAACACTTACAAGTGGTGTTGCTTTTGGTTCTGTTCATTATTTTTCGCCGGAACAGGCCAGAGGTGGAATTGTTGGTGAGAAATCAGATCTATATTCTCTTGGTATTATTTTATATGAAATGCTGGCAGGTCAGCTTCCTTTTGATGGTGAAACTTCGGTTGCTGTGGCGATTAAGCATTTGCAGGAAATGCCGCCACCGCCTTCCGCTTTCCAGCCTTCCTTGCCACCTTCTCTTGATCAGATAGTAATGAAGTGCATACAGAAAAGTTCAGAAAACAGGTATCTGGATGCAAGAGAACTGGTTGATGAGTTGGATTCGTTTATGATAGAGCCCAATGGCGTCTATGGAATAATTTCCGGTGAAAATGACTGGGAAGGAAATACTACTGCTATCGGTCTTAAAAGACCAGAATCAAATTTTGGTAAAATCCGTGAAATAGAAAAAACTATTCAGGAAAGACGGCGTTCACGTTACCGTGATACGGCGATTGTAATTTCGATTATTGTGGTAGCACTTATTTTCCTGACAACACTTTTTGTCTGGGGCTGGAATAAAATTCAGGATAATATGTCAAATCAAACTGAAGCCGAAGTTATTCTGGAAAATTATATTGGACGCGACATCAGTGATGTAAGCGAACAACTGAATGATCAAGGAGTCAAATTCTCAACCCGCTACCGTGAAGATGATAGTGTGGCTGAAGGTATTATTCTGGATCAGAATCCTGGTGCAGGAACAAGAATCAGAACTAATGGTACAACTCTGGTTTTGACGGTAAGTGGCGGACAGAATTTAATTACTATTCCTGATTATCGTGGTCAGACCTTGTTGAAAGCAAGGAATGAACTTGAACATACCTATGGTTTTGTTGTTACAGTGACATATGAATACTCTGATTTTGAAAAGGATATTGTTATAACAACAGTTCCTGCTGCAGGACAGAGCTTGACCAGAGGCGATCCGATAACCATTGTTGTCAGTGAAGGATCACCAAAAATAGAAGTTCCTGATATTGTGGGAATGCCTTTGTCCGAGGCCAGAGAACAATTACAGCAGTTAAATCTTGTAGTTGGTCCCGTTTCTGGAATAACTGTTGACCCTGAAACAGGTGAACCAATTGAGGTTCCTGAAGAAGAAAGAATAGTTATCAAACAGGTTCCGGAAGCAGGTACGGAGGTTTTGATCAGATCAGTAGTAAGCATTATCTATGGCAATGATCTTGATTATCAGCAATTTTTGAATCCTACACCAACACCGGTACCAACTGAAGAAATGATTGATGTTACAGGAACGCGTCTGACTGCCGCTTATGAAATATTGACTGATCTTGGTTTTAGTATCGGCTCAACTGTAAATATAAGCAATACAGGCAGTATTCCGGAGCAGGATCGCATAGTAATAAGACAAAGTGTTGAACCAGGAGAAGAGATTGATCTTGATAAGCCGATAACTCTATATTACGGAACTATGCAGGATTATCAGCAATTCCTAAATCCGACACCGACTCCAAAACCGACACCAACTCCAAAGCCGACGCCAACGCCAAGACCGACTACAACAGCGCCAACAACGACAGCAACAACTACAACAGCGCCAACTACAACTGCAGAGACAACACCGGATCCAGATCCAAGTGATGATGATTAAAAAACTTGATCAGATAGGTGATGAATGATTAAAGAATCACAGATGACCGAAAAAGCTTTGCCTGTTGCAAGGATAATTAAGGCGGTTGGAGGCCAGTATCAGCTTGATGATAATGCGGGATTTACTGGTATAGCTACTGCCAGGGGTATTTTCCGGCGTGACGGCATAAGTCCGACGCCGGGAGATCTGGTTTATTATGAAAACAGCGGTGATCCTGATATACCTTGGCATATTGTAGATATACTGCCAAGAAGAAATATTTTAATCAGACCTCCGCTTGCTAATCTTGACAGATTGTTGATAACAATTTCAGCAACTGAACCTGCTGCAGATTTTTATCTGATTGATAAATTAATTACGATTTGTCTGGTGAACAATATTGATCCGATATTGATTGTGACCAAGACAGATCAGCAGAAAGATGATTGTGATAATATTGTTTCATGCTATATCAAGGCGGGTTGTCAGATTATTTTTACCAGTATGTTTGATCAGGCTTCACATCAGTCTGTACGCTGTTTGATTCCTGATCATCTTGTCTCCTTTGCAGGTCAATCAGGGGTAGGCAAATCAACACTTCTTAATCAGCTTTTTGGTGACGAAAAAATGGAAACCGGCGGTATTAGCAGCAAAATAGGCAGAGGTCGTCATACAACCAGGCATGTGGAACTTTTCCCTTACGATAATGGTTATATTGCAGATACACCGGGATTTAGTACTTTAGATCTTGCAGAATTAGGACTGACTGCTGAAACACTGGAAAAAGGGTATCCTGAAATCGCTGCTGTTGCGTCCAACTGTCGCTTTAGTGGCTGCAGGCATATGGGAGATCTTGGTTGTGCAGTTGATGATTCCGCCATTGATCCTAAAAGATTAGAGCGTTACCGTCTTTTCAGACATCAGCTGGAGCAGGTAAAAACATATGAAAGACCAAAGCGTGAGATGCCTTTAAGAACTCCCATTCGTAAAGGAAAACGTAAGAAATAATAATACAGAATTCAGGAGGACTACAATAAATGTTAAAGACTTATCAGGAAACAAAAGGGAAGCTGATGCTATGTCCGTCAATTTTGTCGGCAGATTTTGCCAGACTAGGTAATGATGTGGCATTAGTAGGCGATACGGCAGATGTTATCCATGTTGATGTCATGGATGGTCATTTTGTTCCTAACCTTACACTAGGTCCACCTATTGTATCTGCAATCAGATCATATACAAAACTTCCGCTTGATGTTCATTTGATGGTTTCCGAACCTATGCAGTGGATTGATGGCTTTGCAAAAGCAGGTGCGGATACTTTGGTGGTGCATGCCGAAGCCTGTACACATTTACTAAGAGCGATTGACCAGATTAAAGAGGCCGGCTGCAGTGCAGGAGTTGCAATCAATCCTGGTACTTCTCTTAACATGCTTGAAGAATGCTTACCATATCTCGATATGGTACTTTTGATGACTGTAAATCCTGGCTTTGGAGGACAGTCATATATACCTACAATGACGGCAAAAATCAGCAAGATGCGTGCTATGATAAATAAACTTGAAAAACCAATACATCTGCAGATTGATGGAGGAGTTAATCAGGATAATATTAAAGACCTCTATGAAGCCGGAGCTGATATGATAGTAGTAGGTAGTGCTGTTTATGCTCAGGAAGACCCGGTGAAGGCTTTAAAAGCTTTAAGAGCTGCTGTTGATGCCGTTTGAGTGCAGGAGAGCTAAAATATGTCAGATAGTATTCTTGAAAATCAAGGTGAAGAAATATCTTCATATTCGGGCAGGCAGACTTTCCGTATAGGTATAGTTCTTAGTGGAGATTTAACTGATGAAACAGGTTTTCTGCGCATAATATCTGGATGTGATATTATTGTTTGCGCAGATGGAGGTGCTCGCCACTTAAAACGTTACGGTATTATGCCGGATCTTTTAGTAGGTGATTTTGATTCAATAAATACATCAGAAAGAGACTGGCTGGAAAAAGCACAAATTCCTGTAAAACAGTTTTCTGCTGAAAAAGATTTTACCGATTCAGAGTTGGCAGTAGAGAGTTCTTTGGAATTTCTAAAAGAAATTTTATATGAACAGCATCTTGAGATGCCTTCAAACAGTAATATATCTCTATGTCTGTTAGCAGTTACGGGAGATCGCCCGGATCATGTGCTGGCAAATCAGACGATGGCAGCATATCTGGCCAAGCGTGGTTATAATGTTATGATGACAGATGGCGGAAACTGGTTTTATTTGTTACAAGGACCTGTTAAGCAAAGCTTTGATACCTCTCTTTATGAAGCCGATTGTACTATATCGGCTATTGCTTTAAGTGAGCAGGTGAAGGGGATTACTTATTCAGGATTAAAATACCCTCTGAATAATTATGATCTTAGCTTTGGCAGCCAAAGAGGGGTCAGTAACTGTCTTGCGGATCTGATAAATGAAAATTTTGAAGTTGAAATAGACGAAGGAACATTGATGCTTATTATAACAAAAAGCTAAATCTATTGCGGCAAATATACATGTCATATAATAAAATCCCTGAATATGATAGTGAATAATTCATATTCAGGGATTTAAATTGTTTTTTTATTTCTTGATAATAGTATATTCTGCCGCTATTTTCATAAAAGCTTTTTCTGAGTTGATTATAGTTTGCTCTGGTACTGCAAAGCATAAACGAACATAACCACCAAATCCAAAACCGCGCCCAGGAACGAGTAAAACATTATATTTTGCGCAAATTTTGGCAAAATTACTGTCATCTTCCTCGGGAGTTTTCATAAAAAAGTAAAGACCACCTTGAGGATTTTCAACATTAAATCCTGCCTTGCACAAAATACTATGCAGCATATTGCGTCTGTTTTCATAGCGGCTGACATCCACTTTTGCCTGAAGTGATCTGGCTATAACTTTTTGAAAAAGTGCCGGGGCATTTACAAAACCTAAAGTACGATTGCAATAGGCAATTGCAACACAAAGATTTTTATAATCTTCACAACGTGAACTTACTGCAACAAATCCGATTCTTTCCCCAGGCAAAGAAAGAGATTTGCTCCAGCTAAAACAAACAAGCACATTTGTAAGACAAGAAAGAGATTCAGGAGCTTTTATGCCATCATATACAAGATCAATATATGGTTCATCTGAAAGAACATAAATTGTTTGTTTTTGCTTTAATAGAATATCATCTATTGACTTAAGCAATAATTCTGAATAAATTTTACCAGATGGATTATTAGGAGAATTGATAATAAGCGCCTTAGTCTTGTCGGTGATTGCTTCGGCAATTTGCTCAGGAACAGGCAAAAGAGTATCTTTATCGCAATTAACAATAACCGGTTTTCCACCGTGGTTTTCAATATAAGATAAATATTCTACAAAAAAAGGTGCAAGAACAATAACCTCATCTCCTTGATCGAGAATCGATTTTAGTGCTACATTCAAACCACCGGCGGCGCCTACAGTCATACATATACCGGCAGTTTCAATCTCAACTTTACTACGATTACTTAAATCCTTGGCAATAATCTCTCTTGTTTCAGGGAAACCGGCATTATTCATATAACCGTGACTGCCCGGAGCAGGATTAGCTGCAAGCTCAGCCAAAGCCTGATTGACTTCTGCCGGAGGTTCAAGGTCAGGGTTGCCTAGACTAAAATCATAAACATTTTCCTTGCCATGTATTTCTTTAAGTCTGCTGCCTTCTTCAAACATTTTGCGAATCCATGAGCCTTGAGACATTTTTTCACTAATTCTTTTTGATATCATTTATTACTTCCTGTCCTTCCTTTTTTGATGCTTAACTTTTATCTATTATATTATTATATTTTATTGTAATAATACATTAGATATTAATTCTGTGCAAAACCTGACAATTAACCGGCATAGAACTTTTGCAGGAATAGTTGACAACAGCAAGGCATCCCTGTACAATACCTTTGTTAGCAAGCAGAGGCGTGCAGCTTCTCACCTCAAGCAGTGGCGAAGAGGTAGATACAGGTAAATTCAGAAGTTTTTCTGTTTTTTATGTGTGATTGTACGGTGTTTGCTGCAGCAGATAGCCGTTTTTTTATTTATTTTTTTGGAGGTGTATTAATATAGGCAAGCAAAACAAGGGTATGACAATGAATGATCAAATCAGGTTCCCTAAGGTTCGTTTGATTGATAGTGATGGTGAGATGTTAGGTGTAGTACCTATAGAGAAGGCTCGTCAGATAGCAAATGACCGTATGATGGATCTCGTTCTGATATCACCAAGCCCGGATAATCCTGTTTGTAAAGTTATGGATTATGGCAAGTATATGTTTGAGCAGGCAAAGAAGGAACGTGAAGCAAAGAAGAATCAGAAGGTAACCGAGGTTAAGGAAGTTGGCATGAAGCTGACAACCGAGGAACATGATCTGTCTTATAAGACCAAAAATGCTTGTCGTTTTCTAGATAATGGCGATAGAGTGAAGGTTGTTGTTAAATTCAGAGGCAGAGAAATGGCCTATACCAGCAGAGGCTATGATGTAATGAAATCCTTTGCCCAGGCTTGTTCAGAACATGGACAGGTAGATCGTCATCCTAAGATGGAAGGCCGTAATATGGTGATGTATTTAGCACCTTTGAAGAAGTAAAACATTTTTAGATTATAGATCAAGGAGGACTGGCAAATGCCAAAACAGAAAACACACAGTTCATCAAAGAAAAGATACAAGGTGACCGGTACCGGTAAGGTTATGCGTGCTCAGGCTTTTAAGAAACATATTCTTACTAAAAAGTCTTCTAAGCGTAAAAGAAACCTGAGAAAAACAGTTGTGGTTGCAGATTGTAATCAACACAACATCAAGCAGCTGATTCCTTATAAATAAGCTGCAAATTAATGATTATGATTTCACTGGGAGGAAACCGAAATGTCTAGAATAAAAAGATCAGTTAGGGCAAGAGCCCGTCATAAGAAAGTATTAAAACAGGCCAAGGGTTATTTTGGTCATAAGAGCAAGCTGTTTAAGGTTGCTAATCAGCAGGTTATGAAATCACTGAGCTATGCATACCGCGATAGAAAAGCTAAAAAACGTGAATTTCGTAGATTGTGGATTAGCAGAATTAATGCTGCTGCCAGACTTAATGGTCTTTCTTACAGCCGTTTTATGAATGGGCTCAGTCGTGCACAGATCACTCTTGATCGCAAGGTTCTGGCTGATATAGCTGTTAAAGATCCTGCTGGCTTCACATCTCTTTGTGAGCAGGCCAAAGCTGCATTAAGCGCTTAATGATTTTATAAACAAACTAATTAGTTGGCAGATTAACTTTTTAGTTACTGCTCTAAGTGTATAATAGCTTATTCAAAAGGACGGGTTTTTGACCCGTCCTTAGATTATTGTAAGAGATAAAAAAGACAAGATGAGGGATAAGGTGTTAAGAGAAATAACTTCAAAAGACAATAGTCTGATCAAATTTGTTCGGCAGTTTAATAAGCCTGCTTTTGGTAAAAAACAGGAGCTTATTTTGGTCGAAGGATTCAGACAGGTTGAAGAAGCATTGAATTCAGGTGTTGAGATAGTTCATGCATTTATTACTTCCTCTAGCAGCCAAAATGAGAATTGGTCAAAAATTCAGCCTTTCTGGGATGATTTGAAAAAAAATAAGGACTGTGTAATTCTGCCTGATTATATTATGAAGTCAATTTGTTTAACTGAAAATCCTCAGGGAATCGTTCTTGTCTGTAAATCTCCGGTTATCACTGTTTCTAAAATGGAAAATATGCAGTATAAACCTGCAGCAAAAGGATTATATATGATCCTTGAAGGACTGCAGGATCCAGGCAATATGGGATCAATAATCAGATCGGCGGATGCATTTGACTATAATGGCATTATTTTGACCAATAACTGTGTATGGCCTTTTAATGAAAAGGCTTTGAGAGCATCAATGGGTTCATGTTTTCATTTGCCTTTTTATGAGTTCGAAAACATAAGACAGGCTGTCAAATGGCTTAAAACAACAGAAACTATTGTATGGGCAGCTGATCCCAAGGGTCTTGATTTAACTTTGATAAGAGAAGATTACTGTGATCAGACTAATAAAAATATGGCTTTAATAATTGGTAATGAGGGCAAAGGCTTGTCTGCCGATGCTATCGCTGTTGCTGATAGGACAGTTCGCATACCGATGAAAGGTAAAGCTGAATCTCTTAATGCAGCAGCTGCTGCGGCTATTTTAGCTTATGAAATATCATTGCTTATATAAATATTTATCAGCTTTTAGATTTTGCCTAAAAACAAAGTAAATTTGATATAATTATTATGTGTATCTGAGATTTTATAGTTAATAGGCTTGAAAATTAAGTTATAAGGTACTATGCTGGTTTAATCAAGGAGGTGTAGTAGAGTTATGCAGATAATAATAATTGGTTGTGGGAAGGTTGGATCGTCTCTTGCTTCTGCCTTGGTATCTCTTGAGCATGATGTAGTTATTATTGAAAATGACAGTGAACTTATTCAGTTGGCTGATGATATAGACTGTATAAAAATAACAGGTGTTCCTATTGATCAGGATGTTCTTAAACAGGCCGGGATAAAAACTGCAGATGTAGTGTGTGCGGTTACTCAGAACGACAATATAAATATAATGGCTGCTCAGGTAGCCAGAGAAGTTTTTAATGTGCCTAAAATAATAACCAGGGTGTTTAATCCTGTAAGTAAGGAAGTTTTTGACGAATTTGGTTTAAATACAATTTGTTCAACCGACCTCACTGTTCAGGCCTTCCTTAGGGAGATTTCTGATGAGGGTAAGGAACAGACACAGAAAGTATATGGTGCAAAAATATTATATACAACTGTTCCGATTGAACCTGAACTAATTGGTGAAGATATAAACGATTTAAGTACAGATACAGGAAAACTTGTATTTGGTCTTTTAAGGCGGGGGCGTCTTATTCTTGCAAGATCAGGACTTACAGTTAAACTTGGAGATGAACTGGTATTGGCAGACAGAGTATAAAAAAGTGTTATTTCAACAGAGGATAAAGTGATATGCGTATTATTATCGTGGGCGGGGGTAAACTTGCCTACTACCTTATTAAAACTTTAAGACCATATAAACATCAGATAGCTTTAATAGAAACATTGAAAGATGTCAGTGAAAGAATAGCAACAGATTTTGATGAAGTAAGAGTTTTTAATGGAGACGGTACAAATCTTCGAATATTAGAAGATTGTGGTTGCAGGAATGCTGATTTTTATATTGCTGTTACAGGTAAGGATGAGAACAATTTAGTAGGTTGTGAGGTGGCAAAAAAGAAATTTCACGTCAGGAATACTGTTGCCAGAGTAAATAATCCTAAAAATGCTGAAATGTTCACTCGTCTAGGTGTGGATAAAGTATATTCAAGCACTCAGATTCTTGCTGATATTATAGAGCAAGATATAGATTATGAAGGTATGCATGTAGTTTTTTCAATTGAAAAAACTACTAAGTTTATTATTGAACTTGCACTTTCTCCAGATTCCAATGCTTGTAATAAAAGCCTGATTGAATATGATTTCCCTGGTGATAGCAAGGTTGTTATGATCACAAGGCAGGATGGTACTGTAGAGATGCCCAGAGGTGATCTTGTAATGCGTCCTGATGATACAATTTTGCTGGTATGTGATAAAAAAGATTATGATAGTATCTGGAAAACAATGGTTAGAAGGTAGGATAATGCCATCATGGCTGTAATAAGAAAGACAAAACCCATAAACCCTATTTTAAAATGGATAAACGCTAAGCCTGCAAGGTTGATAGCTTCATCATTTGTTCTGGTAATTACGATTGGTACATTGATGTTGCTTTTGCCTTTCGCATCTCAGAACAGGCAAAGCATTGGTTTTATAAATGCTCTTTTTACGGCTACTTCAGCTACCTGTGTTACAGGTCTTGTAGTTGTTGATACGGCAACTCATTGGAGTGCTTTTGGTAAAGGTGTAATTCTATCTCTTATTCAGATAGGTGGATTAGGCCTTGTTACAATTACCAGCTTCTTTTATAGCTTTATCAGACGCAAAGCTAAGCTCAGAACCCTTGTGGTTGCGCAGCAATCTACCGCTAATTTCAGCTTTAACGATGTTTTGAGGCTGATCAGGCGAATTGTTATTATTACTTTTTCAGTGGAATTTATAGGTGGACTTATCTTAAGCTGGCGTCTTTCGAGAGTTCTGCCCTGGCCGCAGGCTTTAACAAAAGGTTTTTTTCAATCTGTTTCAGCTTTTTGTAATGCTGGTTTTGATCTGTTTGGTGATACATTAACCGGTCCTTACAGCAGTCTGACAGGCTGGAATAATGACCCGGTAATTCTTATTGTTACAGCTTTTTTGTTTATTATAGGTGGCTTAGGATTTGTAGTCTGGTCTGATGTAATTCGATATAAAAAAGAAAGAAGATTACATTTTCATACCAAACTGGTTTTAATCATGTCTTCAATACTTATTGTTTTTGCCTTCTTATTCTATTTAATTGCTGAATTCAATAATACAATGAGTCCTGACGCGATGGGATCTCTGCCACAATGGCAAAGACCTTTTGCAGCTTTTTTCCAGGCTGTTACACCAAGAACCGCCGGATTTAACTCCATCGGACAGGGTTCAATGCATGATAGTTCTAAATTTATGACGATTATTCTGATGTTTATCGGCGCTGCTCCAGGCTCCACAGGAGGTGGCGTAAAAATTACCACTTTTGCTGTTATCATCGCCACAATTCTTTCTGATGTCCGTGGTTTTAATGACATAATTGTATTGAAACACAAAATAGCCAGAGAAACCTTTACCAGAGCTCTTGCTATAATGGGACTTGGTCTTACCATTATTCTTTCAGTCACACTTGCACTTAGCGTAATTGAGAGAAATTCTCTTGATCTTGGTATTTTTAGTTTTCTGGATGTACTGTTTGAAAGTACCTCTGCATTTGGCACCGTTGGGCTTTCTGCTATAGGTACACCTAATTTGCAACCTCTAAGCCAAGCTATTCTTATCCCGGTTATGTATCTGGGAAGAGTTGGTCCAGCCTCTTTTGCCATTTCTTTGGCTATGCAGAAAATTTCTCGCAAGGAGCTGGTCAGACCAGAGGGAAAAACTCTGGTTGGTTAAATGAAAATGCAAGAAAAGATGTGACATATTGCATAAAATATTCAAGTTGACTGTTCTAAAGCTGTAATAATATCAAAAAAAGCGAATGAAAACCTGCAATTTCGATTTTTAGATTATAAAAATGGGTTGACATAACCCCCTTTCTTGCATGATAATTAATCAAAATTATTGTATACAATATTTGGAGGGTTGATTACATGGGTTATACGACAGCACAAAAAATTATCAAAAATCATCTGGTTAGCGGCGATATGGTTGCCGGTCAGGAAATCGCTATAAAAATAGATCAGACTTTGACACAGGACTCTACAGGAACCATGGCATATCTTCAGTTTGAGGCTATGGGCATACCTCGTGTAAAAACAGAATTATCTGTTGCATATATAGATCATAATACTTTACAGACCGGTTTTGAAAATGCCGATGATCATCAGTATATTCAGACTGTTGCTTATAAGCATGGTGTTCGTTTTTCACGTCCGGGAAATGGTGTGTGCCATCAGGTTCATATTGAAAGATTTGGTGCACCTGGTAAAACACTTCTAGGTTCTGACAGCCATACTCCTACCTGTGGTGGCATCGGTATGCTTGCGATAGGAGCCGGCGGACTTGATGTTGCGGTAGCAATGGGCGGTGGCTCCTATTACCTTACCATGCCCAAGATGGTAAAAGTTGAGCTTAAAGGTAAATTGCAGCCTTGGTCTACAGCCAAAGATATCATAATGGAAGTTCTTAGAATTATGTCTGTTAAGGGTGGCGTAGGCAAAATTGTTGAATATGGCGGCGAAGGTGTGGCAACCTTGTCTGTTCCTGAAAGAGCAACTATAACCAATATGGGAGCTGAACTTGGAGCCACTACTTCTATCTTCCCAAGTGATGAGATTACCAAAGAATTTTTAAAAGCGCAGAACAGAGAAGATGTCTTTGTTGAACTTGGTCCTGATGCAGATGCCGTTTATGATGAAGTTCACACTATTGACCTGGATACTCTGGAACCAATGATTGCAAAACCGCATAGTCCTGATGCAGTTGTAAAAGTATCTGAATTAGGGAAAATGAAAGTTGATCAGGTTTGTATAGGTAGCTGTACAAATTCATCTCTTCATGACATGCTTAAAGTTGCTGCCATGTTAAAAGGAAAATCTATTCCGGCTTCGGTATCCCTTGTTATAGCTCCTGGTTCCAAACAAGTATTGACTATGCTTTCGCAATCAGGTGCTCTGACCGATATGATAGATGCCGGCGCCAGAATATTGGAATCAGCTTGTGGTCCATGTATAGGAATGGGACAATCACCAAAAACAGATGCTGTTTCATTAAGAACAATCAATAGAAATTTCTATGGCCGTTCAGGAACATCTTCTGCTCAGGTTTATCTTGTTAGTCCTGAGGTGGCTGCCGCCAGTGCTCTTACAGGCTTTATAACTGATCCGCGTGATCTTGGTAAAGCTCCTGAAATAAATATGCCTGAGCAGTTTTTTGTCAATGATAATATGGTAGTTATGCCCGCAGCAGAAGATGAGGATGTTGAAGTTGTGCGTGGCCCTAATATCAAGCCTTTCCCACTTAACAGCAAGGTTGTAGATACTATTAGTGGTAAATCTTTGATAAAAGTAGAGGATAATATAACTACAGATCATATTATGCCCTCTAATTCCAAACTTTTGCCTTACAGATCCAATGTTCCGTATCTGGCAGATTTTTGCCTGACACCATGTGATTCTGAGTTCCCGGCTCGTGCTAAGGAAAATAATGGTGGATTTATCATAGCCGGTTCTAATTATGGACAGGGATCTAGTCGTGAACATGCTGCTTTGGCACCTTTGCAACTGGGTATTAAAGCTGTTCTGGCTGTGTCTTTTGCCAGAATACATATGGCTAATCTTATGAATAACGGAATTCTTCCTTTGACTTTTGTTAATAGCTCTGATTATGATAAAATAGGTCTAATGGACGAATTAGAAATAAATGATGCTCAGCAGCAAATAAGAGATTTGATAAAAGGTAAAAATATGATTGTCACAAATGTGACAGGCAATTATAATATTGAAGTAGCTTTACCTTTATCACAAAGACAGGCTGACATCATACTGGCTGGCGGTCTTTTGAACTATACAAGGCAAGGTAGCTGAAAATGCAGGCAGATAAGTGCCATGGTACTTTGAGATTGCATGTATACGAAAAACTCAGGGAAGATATACTTGCCGGCATTTACCCTACCGGCACAGCACTTACAGAGATAAAACTTGCTGCTGAACTTGGTGTAAGCAGAACCCCTGTCAGGGAGGCTTTTTGCCAACTGGAACTGGACGGACTAGTGATTGCAACTCCAAACAAGGGTGTTGTAGTACAAGGCTTTGATAGAGATGATATGATTGATCTTTATGAGGTTCGTTCTCGAATGGAGGCAATGGCTGCTGCAAGAGCGGCTCGATTGATGTCTAAACCAGTTATTGATAAGCTTAGACAAATTTATGAAAATGAAGTGGTTTTAGTAAAAAAAGATGATTTTGAAGCCCTACAGAAATCAGATGCACAGTTTCATGATTTGATTTTCAAGGGTAGTGGCAGCAAAATACTACAGAACATTCTTTCTTCTGTTAACGTCTATACCAGAAAGGCAAGATATATTTCTCTTTCAACTCAAGGACGAAGTCAACAGGTCTTAAAGGAACATGAAAAGATACTAAAGGCAATTGAAAAGCATGATCCTGAGCTTGCACAGAAACATATGCAGGATCACATAGAAAACGCCGCCGCCAGTTATAAAAAACTTGCGGCCGAAACAGGAGGTAGTCAATGATTAATGAAAAGAAAAGAGATGAAATAATTCATCAGCTGGCGGCAAGTTCTGCTGTCAAATCTCGAATTGACCCGGCTCTTTATGAAAAATACAGTGTAAAACGCGGACTGCGTAATGAAGATGGTACCGGCGTATTGGTCGGTCTGACCGATGTAGGTGAGGTATTTTCATATATTATGGATGATGGCGATAGAGTACCCGTTGAGGGCAGACTTTTTTATCGCGGCATGGACGTTTCTGATATTGCAAATGGATTTTATCAGGAAAAACGCTTTGGTTTTGAAGAGACGATTTATCTTTTGCTTTTTGGAGAGCTGCCGACTCAGGACCAGCTTACTCAGCTCGAGGAATTGATTGTTGCCAATCGCTCCTTACCGGCAGGATTTACTGAAGATATGATATTAAAAGCACCAAGCCCTGATATTATGAACAAGCTTGCAAGATCGGTATTGGCACTGTATGCCTATGATAAAAAAGCCGATGATATCAGCATAGAAAATGTTTTGCGTCAATCAATAGAATTGATTGCCAGATTCCCGGTGCTTGCTTCTTATGGTTATATGGCAAAAAGACATTATGTTGATAATCAAAGTCTGTTTTTACATTCGCCGCAGCCGCATTATAATACTGCCCAGAATATCCTTCATATGATCAGACCTGATGGTCAGTTTACCGATCTGGAAGCACGTATCCTTGATCTTGCCCTGGTGCTGCATGCTGAACATGGTGGTGGAAACAATTCAACATTTGTAACCAAAGCCGTAACATCATCAGGCTCGGATACCTATTCCGTTATCGCTGCTGCCATTGGTTCGCTCAAAGGACCTCAGCATGGTGGTGCAAGTGGTAAAGCCTATGATATGATGCAGGAACTGAAACAAGAGGTAAAAAATTGGCGTAATGAAATGGAAATTGCAGACTATCTGACAAAAATACTCAAAAAAGAGGCTTATGATAGAAGTGGTCTGATATACGGTATAGGTCACGCTGTTTATACATTATCTGACCCCCGTACCAAACTGCTGCGTGATTATGCCAGAGCTCTTGCATATGAGTCAGGTAAGGAAGAGGAATATGAACTTTATACCTCTACCGAGCGTCTGGCTCCTGAAGTATTCCGCAATGTTAAGAAGAGTGACAAAATTGTATGCGCGAATGTCGATTTCTATTCAGGATTTATTTACAATATGCTGGGAATACCACCAGAGCTCTATACTCCTATCTTTGCTGTAGCACGTATTGCAGGTTGGAGTGCACATAGAATAGAAGAATTAGTAAGTGGTGGCAGAATAATGCGTCCTGCTTATAAATGTGTACAGAAACGTCGCAATTATATAGGTATTAACGAGCGCTGATTCTATTGTCTTAATCAGAATGAGAATAGATTTGATTTTAAAGCAGGGATATGTCTTGATTAACGAAAGACATATCCCGCTTTGTTGTCGGCTTCAGCCAGTTGAGCGTCACTTTTGCATATCTGCAAATAAAAAAGAACTGTCAGCCGGTTATAATAAACCAATTTTGACAGTTCTTTTACAACTGGTGACCCTAAGGGGAATCGAACCCCTGTTTCCGCCGTGAGAGGGCGGCGTCTTGACCGCTTGACCATAGGGCCGTATATACAGCGTCGTTGATTATAACATAGCTTTTTACTTGCGGCAATACCAAAAATTCTCTATCTGCAAAAAATGATTGTGTCAAGTTATGTCAGCTTTGCAAATCTTTTGCAAAGATGTGACTGCAGATACGAAAAAAAGACTTGGATATGATAGAATAAATTGCTAGAATATAAAGCGTACATATGTTTGTTATTATGGATTTTGATATTATAGAAGAAGGTTAAAGAAAATGAGTTCAGTTATACATATACAGGGTGCGAGAGAGCATAATCTAAAAAATATTAATCTGGATATACCAAGAGATAAACTGGTTGTTCTGACCGGTCTTTCCGGTTCAGGCAAATCATCTCTGGCTTTTGATACTATATATGCCGAGGGACAGAGGCGTTATGTTGAATCGCTTTCTTCATATGCCAGGCAATTTCTCGGACAAATGGAGAAACCGGATGTTGATCATATAGAGGGTCTTTCACCTGCTATATCTATAGATCAGAAAACAACAAGCAAAAACCCAAGATCAACAGTTGGCACTGTCACAGAGATTTACGATTATCTTCGTTTGCTTTATGCCAGAGTGGGAACGCCTCATTGCCCTGAATGCGGGCGTGTTATTGAGCGTCAGACAATAGATCAGATGATTGAGAATATAGAAAAATATCCTGAAGGAAGCAGGCTTATTCTCATGGCTCCTGTTGTAAGAGGGAGAAAGGGTGAGCATGTAAAATTATTGGAGGGATTTCGCAAATCCGGTTATGTGCGTGTAAGAATAGACGGTATAATATATGAGCTTGAAGAAGATATTGTTCTTGAGAAGAATGTCAAACATACAATAGATGTAGTAATAGACCGTCTGATTTTGCGTCAGGGAATCAGAAGCCGTCTGGCAGACTCTCTGGAGACAGCTCTGCATCTTGCCGATGGGTTGGCTCTGGTTTTGGTTCAGGTTGAGACCAGCGAAGGTCACGATGAGGATGAGCTTCTTTTTTCCCAGCACTTTTCTTGCCCGGACTGCAATATTAGTTTGGAAGAAATAACTCCCCGTATGTTTTCTTTTAATAATCCCTACGGAGCATGTCCTGAATGTGCCGGTCTTGGTCAGATGTCGCATATAGATCCTGAACTGGTTGTTTTTGACGGTAAATTGTCTCTTAATGAAGGCGCAATCAGAGCAGGCGGCTGGAATTTCTCTGATCGCGGCAGCTGGGCTCGTGGGTTTATAGAATCTCTGGCTGCAAGATATAAATTCTCTCTTGATCAACCTTTTGTTAAGCTGCCAAAAAAAATCAGAGATATTATATTATTTGGTAATCAGGGAGAGGTACTGGAAGTTGACACGACAAATAGCAAATACTCACATGGTATCTACCGTAGTGATTGGATTGGTGTAGTTAATAGTCTGGAAAAAAGATACAGAGAAACAAGTTCGGATGATATGAAAGTGCATTATGAGCAGTTTATGTCGATTACACCTTGTCCTCTTTGCCATGGTTCCAGATTAAAAAAAGAAAGTCTGGCGGTAAAAATTGGCGGCTTGAATATATCAGAGATGACAGCTTTGCCCATAAGAGAGGGAAGAGATTTTCTTCATAGGCTAGATCTTACAAAAAGACAGATGCAGATTGCGGATCAGATTGTCAGAGAGCTTAATGCTCGCTTGAATTTCCTGATAGATGTAGGACTTGATTATATGACTTTGGCAAGAGCTTCGGCTACTTTGTCAGGAGGAGAGGCACAAAGGATAAGATTGGCAACACAAATCGGATCAGGTCTTATGGGCGTTCTATATATTTTGGACGAACCGAGTATAGGATTGCATCAGAGAGATAATGCCAGATTGCTGGCAACATTGAGACGCTTGCGTGATCTTGGCAATACGGTTCTGGTAGTAGAACATGATGAAGAAACGATGATGGAAGCCGATCATATCGTAGATATGGGCCCTGGGGCAGGCGAACATGGCGGATACGTAGTTGCTGAGGGTACGGCCCAAGAAATCATGTCTGAACCAAGATCTATTACCGGGCAATACCTTGCCGGCAAAAAGAAAATAGATATTCCTTTAATCAGGCGTAAAATGGATCAGCGATGGCTGGAAATTACAGGCGCAAGTGAGAACAACTTAAAGAATATAGATGTAAAAATACCTCTTGGTGTCATGACTTGTGTAACAGGAGTTTCCGGTTCAGGCAAAAGCTCGCTGGTAAACGGTATTTTATTGAAAAAATTAGCAAGCGAACTTAATGGCGCAAGAAGATATCCTGGTGCATACAAAGAAATTACCGGCCTGGAATATCTGGATAAAGTAATAGATATTGATCAGTCACCGATTGGAAGAACCCCAAGATCCAATCCGGCAACATATACAGGCGTATTTGATTTTATTCGTTCTCTTTTTGCCAGTACACAGGCGGCAAAGGCTCGTGGATATAAACAGGGTAGATTCAGCTTTAATGTTCGAGGCGGACGATGCGAGGCTTGTAATGGCGATGGTGTTAATAAAATTGAGATGCATTTTCTGCCAGATATATATGTAGCTTGTGATGTCTGCAAAAGTAAACGCTATAATCAGGAAACTCTTGAAGTCAAATATAAGAATAAATCTATTTCTGATGTACTTGATATGACCGTGGATGAAGCTCTTGAATTTTTCGCTAATATACCTAGAATTGCGAGGAAAATGCAAACTCTGCAGGATGTCGGGTTGGGGTATATCCGTTTAGGACAGCCATCTACACAGCTTTCAGGTGGAGAAGCACAGAGAGTAAAGCTGGCAACCGAGCTTTCAAAACGAGGAACAGGTAATACATTTTATATTCTTGATGAGCCTACAACAGGACTTCATATTGCGGATGTTCATAAGTTGGTTGACATCTTGAGCAGACTAACAGAAAATGGTAATACCGTTTTAGTTATAGAACATAATCTTGATGTAATAAAAACGGCAGATTATATTATTGATCTAGGCCCCGAAGGCGGGGATGCAGGTGGGATGATTGTAGCACAAGGTACGCCCGAAGAGGTTGCTTGCGCGGCAGATTCTTATACAGGTCAATATCTGGCAAAAATTTTGCCTTTATCTGAAACATCTGAGACTGTAATTAATTCCAATCCAGATGATAATAAAACTAAAGGAAAAAGTAAAACTGCGGTAAGCAGAAGGAGCAAAGGATAATTAAGATGTCAAAATGTATAATGTGCAAAGAAAATGTAGCGGTAGTATTTACAACCAGGTTTGAACATGGACAGAGAATTCATGAAGGCCTTTGTCTTAAGTGTGCCTATAAAACAGGTCTTGGCGGAATGGATGATCTTTTTGAAAAAGCCGGAATAAATGAGGATAATATAGATGATCTGACGGATCGAATGAATAGTGTGATGTCACAGATGGATGGACAAAGTCCCGAGGGCTTTCTTAAATCGATCCTTGAAGGTGACTTTGACAGTCAGGGAATGATGGAAGCCTTTATGGGAGAAAATGATGAAAGTGACGAAGCGGATGATGAAGATCAACCAGAAATGACCACTTTAATGGCTCTTGAAGGTCCTGAAAATAGCGATATTCAACCAGCATCTGATGATTCTTCCGAAATAGCTCCCAGAAGAGACCGAAGAACCGGTAGCCGTTCTAATGATAAGTCAAGACAGGATAAGAAGAGAAAATTCCTTGACCAGTTTGGTACAAACCTTACTGTAAAAGCTGCAGAAGGTAAAATAGACCGTATTATTGGTAGAGAAAAAGAACTTGCGCGTGTTATACAGATTCTGAATCGCCGCAGTAAGAATAATCCTGTTCTTTTAGGTGAGCCTGGCGTTGGTAAAACAGCCATTGCAGAGGGGCTTGCAGTTAAAATAGCCAATGAAGAGGTTCCTGTAAAACTTCTCAGTCAGGAAGTATATCTGCTTGATATGACTGCAATGGTAGCAGGAACCCAGTTTAGAGGACAGTTTGAGAGCAGAATGAAAGGTGTAGTTGATGAAGCTCGTAAAGCTGGCAACATAATAATGGTTATAGATGAACTCCATAATATAATGGGAGCCGGAGATGCCGAAGGAGCTATGAATGCAGCCAATATTCTTAAGCCGGCCTTGGCAAAAGGGGAGATTAAAGTTGTAGGATCTACAACTTTAGATGAATATAGAAGATTTATCGAGAAGGATTCTGCTCTTGAGCGGAGATTCCAGAAGGTAATAGTTGATGAACCCAATATAAATGACACGATAGAGATACTTAAAGGTATACGTGATTATTATGAAACACATCATCATGTAACTTTTAGTGATGAAGTAATTGAACTGGCAGTACGTATGTCAGAAAGATATATTACGGACAGGTTTTTACCAGATAAAGCAATTGATTTGCTTGATGAGGCAGGATCAAGAGTTAATCTGAAAGATACCACTCTTGTTGATATGAAAAAAACACAAAATACTCTGGAAAACCTTAAATCAGAGATGGAAGAGCTTGAAAATAAAATTTCCAGCAGCCCTGAAGATGTTCATCTTTATGAAAAACAGGCGGAACTTCGTTCTCACCTTTTAAGAGTGGAGCAAGAACTTGAGGTTATTAAAGAAAAGAACAAACCTGTAGCTATTACAACAGAAGACATTGCCGGTGTTGTTGAGATGTGGACTGGAATACCTGTACAACGTATTAGTGAAACAGAAACAGAAAAATTGCTTAGTCTTGAGGATCGTCTGCATGAACGTGTTATCGGTCAGCATCAGGCTGTATCTGCACTGTCAAGAGCAATCAGACGTAACCGGGCTGGTTTTGGTAAGAAGCGTAAACCTGCTTCCTTCATTTTTGTAGGTCCTACCGGTGTAGGTAAAACGGAACTGGTAAAAGCTGTTGCCGAGGCCATGTTTGAATCAGAAGATGCCATGATCAGGCTGGATATGTCTGAGTTTATGGAACCACATACAGTAAGCAAGCTGATCGGATCGCCTCCGGGATATGTCGGTTATGATGACGGAGGACAATTAACGGAGAAAATCAGACGCAAGCCCTATAGTGTTATTTTGCTTGATGAAATCGAAAAAGCACATGCCGATGTGTTTAATATGCTGCTTCAGATTCTTGATGACGGTAGGTTGACAGATAGTCATGGACGTCTGGTTAGTTTTGAGAATGCAATTATAATTATGACCAGCAATGCCGGTACGACACTTAAAGCAAATGCTTTTGGCTTTGGTTCTGAAGGATATGTGGCACTGGAAAACAGAGTGCAGACTGTTCTTAAAGAAATGTTCCGTCCTGAATTCCTGAATCGTGTTGACGAAATAATTGTTTTTGAAGAGCTAAGTCGCGAACAGATTCGCCGGATTGTAGATCTGATGCTTAAAGAAGTGATGGATCAGATGGAAGAAAAGCATCTGAAATTTGTCGTTACAGAAAAGGTGAAAGATTATCTTGCCGATAAAGGTTATGATCCTAAATATGGTGCCAGACCTTTACGCAAAACAATTCAAAAAATGCTTGAGGATCCTCTGGCAGATTTGATTTTATCAGGTAAGCTGAAGGATGCTTCTGGTGTATCCGCAGATATTGAAGAGGATGACAAAAAAGAACCAGCTATCAAATTCGATTGGATTTGATAGCTGGTCTGAACTGCTAAGCTGAAAAGTATAGATTTCAAATTCAGGATCTGTAACTGCCGTTTATTTTGACATAATCATAGGAAAAATCACAAGTCCACAGCCTATCGGAATAATCTCCTTCCTGTAGGCTTATAGTTATTGATATTTCCTTGTTCTTCAAAATAGAAGATGCCTCATCCTCGTCAAATGGCAAAGCTTTACCTTGCTGGCAGACCATCAGGTCTCCTATCCAGATATCACATTTACCAGGATTAAAATCAACACCTGCATAGCCGGCTGCAGTAAGAATACGTCCCCAGTTGGCGTCTTCGCCAAACATTGCTGTTTTTACAAGCGGTGAGCGGCCTACTGCAAGAACAATTTTATAAGCATCTTCACGAGTAGCTGCACCTTTACATTTTATCTCAATTAATTTTGTAGCACCCTCGCCATCCTGAACAATCATTTTAGCCAGCTGAGTACAAACTGTTTCCAAAGCTTTTAAGAGCTGGTCTGCTCCCGGATCAGAAAGTTCTTTTATTTCAGGTGCTCCAGAAGCACCGTTTGCCATTGCCAGAACCATATCACATACACTGGTGTCACCATCTACAGACACCCGGTTAAAAGTTTTATCTGTTACCATAGACAAAAATCTCTGCAAAATTGCTTTGCTTACTCCTATATCAGTCGTAATCAAGCCTATCATGGTTGCCATATTAGGATGAATCATGCCGGAACCTTTTGCCATACCTGCAACTGTCACCTTGTTTCCATCTAACTCAAACTGAACGACAGCTTCTTTGGCAACCAGATCTGTGGTTAGTATTGCCTGTTCTGCCAGATGGCCGGCATCAACCGTATTGGCAAGGCTCGCACAAGCTTTTTTTATACCGGGGCGCAAAGCTTCCATATCAAGAGGCTGGCCTATAACACCAGTTGAACCTGTCATTACCTGCCATTGGGGACAATCCAATTCCTGAGAAACTATAAATGCCATTTCGGCAGCATCTTCGGCTCCCTGTTGTCCGATACAGGCATTAGCGTTACCGCTATTAATAATTACAGCTCTGGCAAGACCACCTTTTATTTCAGAAATAGTTCTTTGCAAAGAATGACCTTTTACAACATTACGAGTGAAAACGCCAGCTATAACTGCCGGAGTATCGCTTTCTATCAAAGCAAGATCCGGCTTGCCGTCTTTTTTTAATCCACAAGCAACACCGCTTGCACAAAATCCCTTTGCCGATGTAATTGAACCGTCTATTTGTTTCATACGATAGTTCACTCCTAACATTTATTAATATTACGGCTATTATCATATCACTGTTTAGAGTATAATAGTAGCCGTGTATGAGGTAAATATGTCAGCACTTGACACAGATAAAACTCTGAATAACATTGTTTATAAACACATATTATGTATTTAATAATACTAAGCATTGACGGAGGGCATTTTTATGTGGAATCGTAGAGATTTGAAAGAAAAAGCTAAAATGAATCTTAGCGGCAAATACTGGATGGCATTTTTAGTGACATTCATCATGGGTATTCTTGCCAGTGAAGGCGGCGGAGCAGGTTTTAGCGGTTCTTTTGGCGGACAGCTACCAAATCCGGCTTCAATGGGCAGTAGTGATTTTGATTCCTTTACGGATCCTGAAATTGCCCAGTTTGTTGATAGTTTTATTAATTCAGGAATTGCCCAGATTATTTTTGTTATAGTTATTGTAGCAATCATATTTGGTATTGCCTATCGGATTTTTGTCGCCGCTCCTATCAGAGTAGGTGGCATGCGCTGGTTTTCAAGGAGTCGTGAATCACAAGCAACTCCTTCAATATCACAAATGTTCAGCTTATTTAGAAAAGAACGTTATATGGGTGCTGTATCAGGTATGTTATGGCGTAATTTCTGGCTTTGGATCTGGAGTGTAATTAGCGCTTTGCCGATATCAGCTGCTTTTGTTTTCTTTGTTATAGATGCCAGAATTTTTGATTTTGCCTCTAACGGCAGCTCCTCATTCAGTATTGATATGACCGGCACTGCAAGCATAATTGGCGTGATTCTTCTTCTGATCGGAAGTCTTTTAACTGTGGCCTTATCAATTCTGGTAGTAGTAAAATCATATAGTTATTATCTTGTTCCCTGGATTCTGGCAGATAACCCCGGTATTGGTGCCAGGCGTGCTTTGAATCTTTCAAAACAACTTACCAGAGGCAGCCGCTTTGATATGTTTGTACTGGATTTATCTTTTATTGGCTGGTATTTGCTAGGCCTGCTTGCCTGCTGCATAGGTATGATTTTTGTAACACCTTACCACACAGCTACACAGACAGAACTATATGCTGCTTTACGTCAAATGGGTGTGGATAAAGGTTTGGTAACAATGGAAGAACTAGGGTATAAACTTGTAGTACCTGCAAATCAGCAGACAGAATATCCTGCTCCCGAATATACTGTGCAGACAAGAAACGATGATGTGAATTTCTAAATATATTTTGAAAAATAGATTTAAGCTTCTTGAATAAATATATTTTGACAGGAAGATAAATTTAATAAGAGGTTATAAATGGCTCAAAACTACGATGTTGTTATTATAGGCGGAGGATTGGCCGGTATTTTTGCCAGCTATGAATTAATTAAACACCGTCCCGATATGAAGATTGCATTACTTGAACAAGGTTCAGATATTAGAAACCGCAGCTGCCCCATAGTTGATGGCAAGGTGGATCATTGTATTAATTGTAAATCTTGTGCTATTATGCGCGGGTTTGGCGGCGCCGGTGCTTTTTCTGATGGTAAATTCAATTTTACAACTCAGTTTGGCGGCTGGCTGAATGAATATATGTCTGACCAAAAGGTAATGGATTTAATAGAATACGTTGACCGTGTTAATCAGCAGTTTGGCGCAACTGAGTTTTGTTTTTCCACATTTACGGAAGAAGCTGACAAGATAAGAAGAAGAGCCATAGGGTATGATTTGCATTTAATGGATGCCAAGTGTAAGCATCTTGGTACGGAACGTAACTTTGAAATATTAACTGCACAGTATGATTATCTGGAACAGTTTATTGATCTAAGATGCCATAGTCAGGTTTTAGCGATAAATCAGAATAAGGATTCAGGATATACTCTGGAAACATCACAAGGAGATATAAATTGCCGCTATCTGATTGCCGCGCCTGGAAGATCAGGTGCAGAATGGTTTAGTGATCAATGTCATAAACTTAAATTAAAGATGATCAATAATCAAGTAGATATAGGTGTCCGTGTAGAACTGCCGGCAATTGTTTTTAAGGAGATTACGGATGCTGTCTATGAAGCTAAGCTGCATTACAGAACCAAGCAGTATAAGGATCCGGTCAGGACTTTCTGCATGAATCCTTATGGATATGTTGTTACAGAAAATACAGATGGTATTATAACTGTCAATGGACACAGTTATACTGATCCCGGACTTCGCAGCGAAAATACTAATTTTGCGCTTTTAGTCAGCAATAAGTTTACGTCGCCATTTAGAGAACCTTATCAGTACGGTAAAAGAATAGCTTCGCTTTCCAATATGTTGGGAGGCGGTGTTCTGGTTCAAAGATTCGGTGACCTGATTAACGGCAGACGTACCAATGATCATAGACTAAGCCAGAGCTTTGTAAGACCGACTCTGGAGGCTACTCCGGGAGATCTTAGTCTTGTTTTGCCAAAGCGTCATCTTGATAATATTATCGAAATGATTCAGACACTTGATAAGATTGCTCCGGGAACTGCTAATCATGATACTTTGCTTTATGGTGTAGAGGTTAAGTTCTATAGTTCCAGGCTTAAGCTTACAGAAGAACTTGAGACCGAAATGCCGGGTATGTTCGCAGTAGGTGACGGAGCCGGTATTACAAGAGGACTTTCTCAGGCGGGTGCCAGCGGTGTACTTGCTGCCCGTGCTATAATCGAAAGAGATCAAAAATAAATAATAAAATAAAAATTCCCGTAACCAGTCTGGTTACGGGAACTTATATGGTGCGCCTTCAGGGACTCGAACCCGGGACCCACTGATTAAGAGTCAGTTGCTCTACCAACTGAGCTAAAGGCGCATATGCAAACTTAAGTTTTGCAACATTCGATATTATACTCATCTGACAACGCTATGTCAATGGTTTGTATACCATCAGGAGACTTTAAATGAATATATACAATTGGAAAAAAAATACTATTTTGTTTTTAGCCAGTCAGAATATCTCGCTTTTTGGATCTATGCTGGTGCAATATGCTATTACATGGCATATTACAATTGTTACTCAATCTGGCTTTATGATGACCCTGTCAATAGTTTTTGGTTTCCTTCCTACTTTTTTTATTTCGCCTTTTGCCGGTGTCTGGGCAGACAGATTCAATCGTAAACTTCTGATTGTTATTTCTGATTTTTTTATTGCAGCAGCTACTCTTGGACTGGCAGTTTTTTTCTTGCTTGGCTATGATGCTATCTGGCTCCTGCTGGTTGCATCTGCAATCAGATCAGTTGGTGCAGGTATTCAAACGCCTGCGGTGAGCGCTATTTTGCCTCAGATTGTGCCTTTTGAACATCTTACCAGAGTAAATAGCATTAATGGAAGTGTACAGGCTCTTGTTTCTCTGGCTTCTCCGATGATCAGCGGAGCATTGCTTACTATGGCAACTATAGAATCAATTTTCTTTATTGATGTTGTAACAGCTGCTTTTGCTATTTTTATTTTGTTGGTTTTACTTAATGTGCCTGATTATCAAAAGAAGAATATTGAAAAAGACGCAAGTTATCTAAAAGATATGCTTGAAGGGTTAAGGTATATCAGAGAACATAGTTTTGTTAAAACTATATTTGCCTATTCGGCTGTGTTTTTTGTTCTCTTCGCGCCTTTGGCATTTTTGACACCTTTGCAAGTTACCAGAACATTCGGTAATGATGTCTGGCGCTTGACAGTCATTGAGGTAACATTTTCTGTAGGTATGATGTTGGGTGGATTGATTCTGGCTGCCTGGGGCGGGTTTAAAAATAAAATCCACACAATTCTGGCGTCAAGCTTTTCTGTTGCAGTGTTTACTATTGCTCTTGGTATTGTGCCGGTATTCTGGATTTATTCAGCGATAATGGCTTTCATTGGTCTGGTTGTACCATTGTTTAATACTCCTTTTACCGTTATGCTTCAGGAAAAAGTTGAGGCTGACTACTTGGGCCGTGTTTTCGGTGTTCTAACCATGATTTCTAATTCGGTTATGCCACTGGCTATGTTGATTTACGGTCCTCTTGCCGATTATATAAGAATAGAATGGATGCTTATTGTTACCGGCTTATTGATGTTTATTGAAAGTCTTATCATGATGAAAAGCAAGGTTCTTTTACTTGCTGGCAAGTCTAATATGTAACTTAAGTATCTTTGTTAAAATTCACACTGATAATAGATTAATTGTTTGTATTTGTATTATTAAAAGTGATATAATTGCTACATAAACATGATCTACTAGTCAATATATTTATAAAATCAGAGGTAAGTTGCTTGGTGGTGTATTTATATTGATGCATTGCTAAAATTGCACTTTGACAGTGGTATACGGATTGGGCAGGAAAGATGCTGTTGCATCTTGAAAAAGGCAAATATTTCGAAAGAAATATACGCAAAGCTGTGAGTCTAAAGAGCTTTTGCTCCATGATCGTCCAGCCGCCAAGACGTATCTACTATATGCATTTTCTGCCAGACATTTTGTCTGGCTTTTTTATTTACAGAGTTTTGAAGAGAGGTGTTAAAAATGGAGATTGTTCAAGGTTATTCGAACAAAAGATATTTACACAGAATTTTTGTGTTACTAATTGTATTTGCCATGATAGTATCTGGGCTGCCACAAATGACATTTGCAGCAGGAGGGGATTATTCAATCAGTTTTTATGCATCTGATCCTTCTCTTAACAAAGGCCCTTATAAACCTACATATGATAAACTTACTCCAAGTGAATTACCACCTTATATTGGTGGACGTGGTAGTAATGTTTTAGAACATGCTTTGTTGTATGCAAGTCCCACGCCTTCTGACCGGGATGGAGTAACATCGCTGGAACCAGGTGATCTTGCCCTTGGACAGATTGTTGTTTTTCAAATGGAAATTGCAGTTAACGGGTCAACTCTTCCAGAAAATGGAGTTATAGAGTTTAAGGCGGGCTGGCGGACAAAAACTACAAGTGGAGGAGATTTTGGTTTTGATCCTGCTTACGGTGTTTATAGTGCTTTTGTTGATGCAGGAGATCCTGGTTCTGTAGATCCTGGAGAGAATGCCAAAGTTGATTCATACTCTTATATAATTGCTAATGAAGGTAAAAACAGTGAAGAAATAGAAGGAACTTTCAGGATTTCAGGATTAAATTCAGGTGATAATATTATTGTTGAAATTTGGATGGTTTTGAAAGATGCATTGCCTGATAAAGTAACAGGAAATGTACAGTCAAGACTTATTAAAGCTGAAACTGTTCCTGAAACAGGTAAAAGATCAACTATCAATACAGGAAATCAGACCATTCCTTTAAGTCAGGTTGGAAGTTTTACCAGCATTGAAGTTGATGTTGGTGTAATAAAAACAGATGAGCCTGATCCGGTCACTGCAGGCAGTGATCTCAAATATATTATTGAGACAACCAATTATTCGACTCAAAATGTTGCAAATGGTGTTGTTATCAGTGATAAGCTGGATTCAAATGTAAGTTTTGTAAGTGCTAGTGGTGGAGCGATATATGATGAAATAAATCACACTGTAACATGGCCGGCCATGGCAATAGCTCCTTTGGAAACTGTAAATCTGGAGCTGGTTGTTTACGTTCCATATTCAGTAGAAGATGTTTTTGCCGGAGCATTACCTGATAACAGAGGGACTGCTTCAGAAACAGCATTAAATCCGTTACCGGATTTAACAAATATTGTTAAAATTGATAGCATAATATCAAAGGACACAAATAGTAATAATCATGTATGGCAAGAACCAACGAATGTAATTTTCGAAACACAAGATGTGACTGTTACTAAGACATGGGACGACAGTTATAATGATACTGATAATTATTTTAATCTGAGACCTTCTGAAATTATGGTTCAGCTTTTGCAAAATGGAAGTGATTATGGTCAGCCGTTTGCGCTTACAGCTAATGAAAACTGGACAAAAACAATAGAAAATTTGCCGATGTACGATAGTGAAGGCGTAGCATACACCTATAGTGTAAAAGAAGTAAACGTTCCGGAATCATATACAGCTGCAGAAGATGGTTTGACTTTAAGAAATGCTTTGCGCAGAACGCAGGTTGAAGCTGAGAAAGTATGGCAGGATTTTGATAATATTTACGGATATCGTCCTGATGAAATTAATGTGAAACTTTTGCGTAATGGAGATGATACAGGACTAACAGCAAAACTTGAAACTGCAAATTCCTGGAAATATACTTTTATGAATTTGCCGGAAAAGGATAACAGCGGTGATCTCTATAGTTATTCTGTTAAGGAAATAGATGTTCCAGATAACTACGAAGCAACACATAATGGAATGACTATCACGAATAAGTTGATTACAGGTGAAATTACAGTTTATAAATCTGCAGGACAAAACACTGATCTTAATGGAGAAACTTTCTTTGCTAAGCTTTCAGATACAGTTAATACAGATAGAATATGGATTAAGCCTTTTACTGTAGGGGAAGCAGCTCTATTTGAAAATTTGCCTTTAGGCGAATATAGAATTGAAGAGGTTGCTGATATTAATGGCACAGCATTGCCTGATAATTATCGTTATGATGTAAGTATTGATAACGAGAATATAACAATTAATACAAATGTACGCACAGGTAATGCAACTATAACAAATACGCTTAAGCGTATTGATCTTGAAGGCAGCAAACTATGGCAGGATTCCAATAATTTCTTTGGACTCAGACCTGATACTATAACAATTAATCTTTATCAAAATGATGATAAGACACCTTTTGCAAGTCAGGATGTAAATATATCTAATGCTGAAAGTGATAATGTATGGTTGTTTAAATTTGAAAATCTGCCTCAATATGACAGCAATAATCAGGAATATGTTTATAGTGTAAAAGAACAATTTTCTTCAACTGATTATAGGATAAGTATTAATGCAAATGAGATTACAAATGAATTGATTACAGCAGAGATACAGCTGCTTAAATTAGATGGTAGAGATGCACAAACTCCGTTAGCTGATGCTGAATTTGAATTATGGGTTCCGGCAGCAGCGGTAGAGAACAATGGAGTTACTCCATATCAAATGATTCCTGGAACAATGATTCCTGGTATTTATTTAGAAACAATTGCTTCAGGAGCAAACGGATATGCTAAAACATCAGGTAGTTATCCAGCAGGTCAATATTATTTAGTAGAAACAAAAGCTCCTCAAGGGTTTTACCTGTTGGCAGAGAATATTATTATTAATCTTACTTCAGGCACCATATTACAGCTAGAGGGAGCACCATTTGAAGTTACAGCTTACAATGATTTCATTTATGAACCTGGAATATCGATCGAAAAATCAGTAGCTAATCTTTCCAGAGGAACAGCTTTTGCTGATGAAGCAACAGCAGAGGTTGGAGAAACCGCTATTTATCAAGTTGTTGTAACTAATTACGGTAATGCAAATCTGGTTGATATAAGATTGACAGATGATCAGGCATATTTGGGACAGACGGTTACCGACGAAAACGGCAATACATATATTTTTGACGAAGATGAAAATGGAAATCTATATATTGACCTTGCTGCAATGGAAGCAGGGGAGTCAATTACACTTACATATGAATATATTACACAAGCCGGTGACCCAGACAGAAGCCCTATCGAAAATATCGCATCGATAAGTGCGACGATGATCGAAACTCCGGACTATCCAAATGGCTGGACTGGATCTGATGAAGATAATGCCTGGTTGACAGTTATTCCTTTGGTAGATATTGAGGGAACTAAAACCTGGATTGATCTTGATAATTTATTTGGACTTAGACCAGATAGTATTACAATTGAACTTTATCAGAATGATGGTTTGGAACCATTCCGTACGATTGAACTTGACGCAGAAGATGCTGATGAACAGGATGACAATATCTGGGTATTTAAGTTTAATGATTTGCCTAGATATGATTTGACAGGTCAAGAATATGAATACTCTATAAAAGAAGTATTTAATTCTTTCCATTACAATGTACTTCCTTATGAAGGTTTTGACATTGCAAATGAATTAATAACAGCAGAAATACAACTTCTAAAACTTGATAGCAGAGATGGAGAGACTCCGTTAGAAGGTGCTACGTTTGAATTATGGACTGCTATGACAGATAGCAATGGAAATGACCTTATGCCTTCACTGCTAATAACTGGAAGTATGATACCTGGAATATATTTGGAAACAATTACAACAGGTGAAGATGGCTATGCCAGAACAGAAGGCAGATATCCTGCCGGACAGTATTTTTTAGTAGAAACACAAGCACCTCAAGGCTTTATGCTGATGTCAGAAAGTATAATTATTAATCTGAATACAGATACTATAGTACAACTTCAGGGGAATTCTTTTGAAGTCACTGCCTATAATGATTTTGTTTATGAACCAAGCATCACAATTGAAAAAACTGTAGCAAATTTAACTAGTGGTTCTGAACATGGTGCAGCAGCTGATTTTATATCCGGTGAAACTGCAGAATACATTGTTACAATTACAAATACCGGTAATACAGCTCTTGATCAGGTAATATTCTTTGATTCAGAGGCAGTGCCTGGAATGACAGTAACAGATCAAAATGACAATGAATATATTTTCTCTGAAGATATTAATGGAAATGCATATATTGATCTTGGAACGATGCAGCCACAGCAGCAGTTCATTCTTACCTATACTTATATTACTGTAGATGCTGATGAAGAAAGATCACCAATCGTCAATATTGCAGCAGCAGAAGCTACAATACAGGCAATCCAAAATGAAAATATTCCGGAATACATGACAAATCCTTTCCCGGAAGGCTGGTTTGACAGAGTTGAAGCAGCAGCAGAAATTACGGTTACTGTACCACCGGAAGAGACTACAACTACATTACCAACACTACCTACGATAGAGGTAACAACAGAATCAATACCTTTGGTTGAGCCGACCACAACAGAAACATTGCCAACATTACCAGTTATAAATGTGGTACCGGAAGAAATACCACTGGCAACTCCTGAAACTATACAAGTGGTTACGGAACAGCTTCCACAAAGCGGAGAAAAAGCACCGTTGTGGCCTATAGGTCTGGCAATGCTTACAATAGCCGGAGGTATGATGATCATACTTAATAAAACTAAAAAAGAAAAAACAAAAGATAGCAGGGTAACAGAAAAACATCTCGGATAACAGTTATGTTTAACAAATAGTAAAATAAATCCAATAAGCTCAAGCGCTGTCTCGATGGTTGAAAATACTATTCAGAGACAGCGTTTTTTTTGACTGTTTCTTTTCTGTCCTTTTTTCGCATTTGGCGACGATCTATTATCAGTTCATGTATTATCCCACCTGTAAGTATCATAATGCAGCAAAAGTAAAGCCACAGCATAAGAATCATAAAACCGCCAATACTGCCGTAAAGTGTTGTATATCTGCTGAAATTTGATAAATACCAGGAAAAAGCAGTTGAGAAAATCAGCCAGGCAATAGTTGTGAAAGCCGATGCCGGAAATGACCAGATATATCTGGCTTTACGCCTTGATACAAAATGATAAAGCAGACTGAAAATCAAAAGCAAAAAAAGAAATGATGCAGCATAGCGGCCAAGTTGAAGGAGTCTGCCGGATAGAAAATCAAGGCCGCTTAAAATTGCCAGCTGTTCAAACAATAGATCTCCAAATGTTATCAGTACCATAATAACGACTATTGATAAAACCAGCATTATGGCAAATAAAAGACCAAGCAGCCTTAGCAGAGGCGCCGGGAGAGGTTTGCCTGTGTGGTATATATGATTCAGACTACGTAAAATAACTGCAAATCCTTTTGATGATGCCCAAATTACACCAAGCATACTGAATGAAAGAAAAGTAATACTTTGAATACCTACTATTTCCGTCAGCATATTGTCTATAATGCTATATATGGCATCAGGTATAATTCCTTCCAGTGAAAGTAAAAGATCCTGGTGAATCAAAGTGGAGTGCCCAATCAAACCAAAAAGACTGATCAGAAAAATCATGAAAGGAAACAGTGCCAGCATCAGATAATAAGAAGTTTCAGCAGCACGACTTGTCACACGATAAAGACCGAATTTTTTTGCCCAATCATGGACAAATCTAAACACAGGATTTTTGTTAAGTCTTTTCCATGGCTTTTCCAAATAATCCTTGGCTTCATCAATTTTTTGATCGACTATTTTCTGCTTTTCCCTAAAAATTTTCATGAATAAATATTATCATGTGTAAATAGGTTGAACAACATTTTCTTAAACTAGTGAAGGTACAATTGCATAATTAGTTTAAAGTCAATAGAGTATATTAGTACTTTATTTGAAACTATCGTCTAAATAGATAAATAAACTCTTTCAATAATCTTTTTAGGGGATAAAGTCCGTATACTTGGTGTAAATTGAGAAATAAAAAAGAGCCACGAGCTCGCTTTCGGTATAATAGGTTTTGCGAAACTAACAACTGAAAGGAATGAGATCATGGCTCAAGTACATCTTACACTGGAAGACGAAATTCTTAAAGACCTTATGCTTGGAAA
>NZ_CDHP01000043.1:0-60303 GCF_900002895.1 Ercella succinigenes
ATAAAAGCCTTTAATGACAAAGATTATTTAGTTGGGTAATAATTTTATATAATTTTTTTAACTATTAACTGTTGCGTATTTTTTAAGATTATGATACTCTTTTGTCACAGGAAAAGTACGTAGAATTATTTGGCTTTACTGTAAATATGTTTAAACTGGCAGAAGAAGAAAAATTAGAGGGATACAGAAATGGATGAAATTAAACTCAATCAAGTAATTGCCTATGCGAAATTATGCCATCCAAAAGATGCACTAAGTATTTCAGATGGATTAGATATTTTCAATTTGGCATTAGAGGATTTTCGTGAAAGTATTAATATATCTCTAGCGCAATTTTTAAAAGAAAAAAATTACGTAAAAGTTAGAGAGGTAACTAATGTGTCAGAAATGGTTTCAGAAATACAAGCGATTATCGATGGATACTCTGTTTCTATAGATGTTTTGCTCGATAACGACGAAGAAATCGAGGAAGAAAATATCGTTGAGGAAGAGAAAGTAATTCCGAACTATGCTGAATATGCCGTTGATAATCTAATCCCACGTAGTCTATATGAAAATTTCACACATAAAAAAGCTAAAGCTTTTTCTTTTGCTGGAAAAAGATATGAGGCAAGGGATTGGAAGGACGTACTAATTCAAACTTGCAATTTATTAGCAGATATTGATTCTGAAAAATTTCGCTCATTGGTAAATGATCCAGATATGAAGGGTCGCAAAGTTTCATATTTTGGATATGAGTTAATTGAAACCAATACCGGAATTAAAAATTGTCAGATGAAAAATTTAGATATTTATGTTTGGACAAATTTAAGTGCAAATCAGATAAGAAATCTTATAAGAAAGCTACTTACAAAATATGGTATTAAGATAAGTGGCTTTTACATTTATTTGAGAGCAGACTACAGCCCTCTTCATGAGAATAAATCTATGCATAAACAAATATAAGGACGTTAAATTTAACAAAAAAGTGTTTTAAATTTGTTTAGTATAATTCATTTCGCAACTTCTATTTTAATGTGTTCGCTTGCATATTAAATTTTGCGGTCATGTAATTTGAGTTTTATTATGATGATTTTATATAAATCTTCTGTTTTTAGAACTTTATAAAAGACGATTTCTAATTTTTAAAAAATAAATAATACTATATAAGAATAATACGATATAATAATCTTATTTAATAATATTAATTATAAACGATGCTAGCAAAAAGAAGAGTCTGTGAATTTTTTTAATTTTTATGCTTTCTGACCTTTGAATATAAATATTTTTAGTTAGACTGCGTACTAATGATAAACATGCTAATAGATTAACATAAGTAATACTTTTACTAGCAGCATAGCATTGTAATTGTGGAAACAAATGTTTTTACAGGTGGGAGGTAAATGTGGGATTAATAAATCATGATCAATCAATTGATGAGATCAACGATATCATGAGTGACAAGTTAATGAACTCTCCGATTCGTATCATAGGAGATATACAATTAACAGAAGATGATTTTAAGATTATCGTTCCAAAACTAAGGTTAGCCCTGAAAGCTGATTTTCAACTAAATTCGAAAAAATATTCCGAAAGTCTAATAATATGTCTCGTGTACAATGCGCAATTTTATTTTAGTAATAATGATTATTGGAATCATGTTGAAAACAAGTTCATGCTGTTCTCTCCTGCTCAGCGCCAAATCATTAGCAAGCAATTCAATAATATATGCATACTATATGGTCTGCCTAAATTTGAATATGAGCGTCAACTTGGATATGCTATCATTACACCAATTATTTGCCATGCAGGTATACCAAGGGCTCAAATGGAGGACTTCTTCAATTTATACGAAGAAGCTGTTCGCGAAGCGGAACAAGCTGGAGGTACTGACTTAGTCGAAGGCATCATAGAATATTTTGAAATGAGAGCGCCAGTATATATTCGTAGATTTATAGACTCTTTAAATGATAATCGTTCTTCTTTTTTCTTGCAATGGCAGGATGTAACTCAGGAGCTTTATCATGATCAATCTACTGCAGATGAGCTCGCCAATAAATTAAGAGATTCGTATGAATCTGACGAAGAAATTCTAATTTCTACTCTATTCCTAAGTCAATACTGCGAATGGCGAAATCGTCCTGTTGATACCACAGTAGCAAAAAATACCAGAAAAATTACATTTGCTTCTCCCAAAATTCTTCTTGATGCTGAAGGTATGGGTATTTATTTGAGACTACCACAGCAAAGAATCCAAGGTGAATACCCTGAAGCAAAAATCGACTGGCTCATTCGTTCAGATAATTATGAAAAAACGGTATCCTGTTCTGTGTTTATAGATAAAAATGAAGGGCAAGCATACTCTGAAGAGGCTTTCATTGTTCTTAAACCAGCAAGTTATTATACTGTAGAGCTTTTCATATCCGATTATACTAAGGAACCTACATCAACTTGGACACTAGACCTAATTAAGAAAGACTACTTATCCTTTAAAACAACCGGCGAGTTAATTAAGTCAGATGCCCTATATGGAAGGGAATCAATAATAATAGTTCCAGACCAATATATTTTAAAATCTAGTTGCCATATAAACGAGTTACCTCGAATCCCATACTGGAGCAATTTTCAAGCAGTGCATATTTCTTACCAACCAGAAGATAAAATATCAATTTGCGATAGATCCACTGAACAGCTAATATATACAATTCCTATAACAACTTCAGCAAAACCAGAATTTCATAAAGGTGAGTTGCTTTTTAATAATTCTGGCGTTTATACATCACTTCCATATATCAAAATTCCTCAGCAAATTGATCTAGAATGGAAGATAACACTGGTTAAGGCATCTGGCCGAATTTCTTTCACAAACAAAGAAGAATGGTCTAAAGAAATACCATTAGATGAACTAATATCACCTAATGAGTATGGTCAATTTGATATTCGTTTAAAATGCAGTAACGGAAGTCGATATCAATTACGATTCTATTATGTGCCACAAATTAATATGACTAATGATTCAAGCCGATGGCCGAACCCTTTGTCTGGCTATCATTCAAACAGCTTTCAACTAATTATGCCTGATATTATTGAAGTCAGTCTCGATTATTATAGTATTGAAACTAATTTAGTTCATGAAAATGAACGACGAATGCTCTTTGCGAGCGATGATTCATTTAATTCAGTTAATGGTCGTATCAAAATGATTATTAACGATAAAACACTTAGCGTTTCATTCAAATTAGCGATTCGACCTATTGTTTGGTCAATTGTTGGTTTATCTACAGCCGATTTAGTTCAAATGACAGCAAGAACTCTTCGTGAGGAGAGTGGTAATTTAGTAAATGAGCAAGAATTATATTTATTGATAACTACTGGTGATCTTGGTGCACCAGCACTTCAAAGTCATCTTTTAGCTCAAAAACCAAACGGGGATATGATTCTGGATAAATCAATTCAGCTAAAGAGCGGGAGTCGCTTTAAGCTAAGTCTAATGGATTTGTTACTATCACCGGAATTAACGGACAACAAGCGCCTCACTATAAGCCTAACAATCAAATCTCCAGATCAGTCAATAGAGAGAAACTTTCCACTAATTATCATCAGTGAGCGCATAAAAGTATCTTCTTTGTCGATCGAGAAAGAAGAGTCAATGATTCGTCTTGATTGGCACGAGACGGGAGATAAGATAGATCGCGTCTTAATATGTCAAAATATTGGTGAACCATGGATAACCGATCTTCAATTCCCTGTGATGGACGGTGAAACATCAATGCGCCTGCCCCTAAATATTTTTCGCAAAAGTTCGTATGCTTGCTCCATTGAACCAACACCAGATATTTCGCCTTTTAGTTTTTTGGAATACAAGCCTGCATCTCTTTCCGAGAAAAAAACATTCTCTCTAGGAAGTGAAAGATTTGAAGACGATCCACTAAGCAATTACAGTAGAAAAGCAATTACTTATCTGCTGAATAAAAAAAATATTGATCTGGCAATGAGTATACAGTCTCTCGATCAAGATGAAGATGTTATTAAATTGGCAAAAGTTTTCTTATTCATCAAACAATTAGCTAAAGATTCTGAGATAGAAAAAAATATTATTATTGTGTAATCTTAAAATATGAACAACTGGCTCGAGGCTGTAGCTTAAGCCCATGTAAAATACTTAAATTATTGTTGAAAGAAAACTTCTCATCGGAGCAGCTAAAGGTATTAATTCGCTTTTTCGAATTGAATTGGCTTAAGGATGAGCAGGTAGATCTAAATTGGACGTTAGAAGATTTTTATAAAATAACTGATTGTTACCCAGAACTCGCATTTATAATTAGTCTATCATCAGGAATATATCTAGAATGGGTAATTCGATGGGTTGGAGAGCTTTATTTATCTGAATTGTTTGAAAAGACAGCTGAACAATCTTTGTATGACCTTCTTAAAAAGCGACTTGTTGAAAAAACGACAGAAAAAACTAATTGGGGATCACATCCGAGTTATTGGGGTTCTGTTAAAGATAATTACGAATTTACATATTTTTTTGCAAAACTTAAACCTTCAGAACAAGACCTGCCTGTAAAAGAACTTCTTAACCTTTTTGAACAAAAGAATATTGAATATAAGCGTAGATTGTTTGACAAGAATTATTTACAACTCTTACAAAAGCTAAAAGAATCGATTTCTAGTTATGAAGAAAATGTAAATAAGATTATTGATTACGTTCAAAAAATAGATCGAGCCCAATTAACAAAATTGAATGATAATTACCCAGACATAATTAAAAAGCTGGAGAATCGAACAGATTATTATGCTAATAAGCTAGATGAGTTGGCCTATTCAATTGGAATGATTGTATTTATTGGAGTACTATATCGTCACGGACTTTGGAAAAAGTATGACAAACCTCTGGTAAGGTATCTCGCACTAATTAATCGTCTTTTTCCAGAATTTTATCGACATGATCTAGTCCTAATTGAATTTTATCTTTTAGGTGGAGGAAACTGATATGAGCATGAATCCAATCACAACAACAGAATCTATTAGAAATCAGTATATAAAGTATCTAAAATCTATGTTTAGTCTTAAAGATAAAGAGTTGGCCGGGCAAGCAGAAAAACTAATCGAGGAGTCTAACCGATTTATTAGAGGGCCATTTATTGAAATTACACCACCGTTTGTGTCTGGTAAATCAATTAGCACATTGATTAAAGATAAGGTGTTAGCGGAAGATTTTTTGAAGGTTAATCAGTCAGAACTTCCAGTTGATCGGCCACTATTTATGCATCAAGAACAAGCAATTTGTAGCATGGTTACTGATCATCGCAATTTGGTTGTAGCAACAGGCACAGGCAGTGGTAAGACAGAGTGTTTTTTGATACCTATAATTAATTATCTGATGAGACAAAAGGAGCATAGTGGTTATATAAAACCTGGTGTTAGAGCATTGCTATTATATCCCATGAATGCTTTGGCCAATGACCAATTGGCTAGACTGCGAAAGCTTCTCAATACATATCCGGATATTACATTTGGACGCTATACAGGAGAAACTGAGGAGACTGAGGAAAAAGCTCTTAGTAATTTCCTCAACTCTAACCCTGGCAAAAAGCGATTAATTAATGAATTACTATCGCGCGATGAGATGCGAAATAATCCTCCTCACATTTTATTAACAAACTATGCAATGCTGGAATATTTGTTGTTGCGGCCAGATGACAATGCATTTTTCGATGGAGGTTTTGCTGACGAATGGCATTTCATTGTTCTTGATGAAGCACATACATATACTGGTGCCAAAGGAACAGAATTATCAATGCTAATATCAAGACTCAAGGAAAGAGTTATGAGAAATAACAATCAGAGTCTGCAGTGCGTTGCAACTTCTGCAACTTTAGGACAGGGCAAAGGTCATTATGATGAGGTATGTCTTTTTGGCAATGACATTTTTGGGGAACCCTTTGAAGCACGTGATATTATTAGGTCAACTAGAATACAATATAATGACCAAACAACCTCTAATAAACTTAATTCAGGCGATTATGACCATTTGCTAGCCCGATACGAGTCAGGTTATCATGAAGAAGTTTTTGATTCATTGTACAAAGATGCTCGTGTTTACACTCTCCGAAAAAATCTTGAGGGATCACCAACTCTCCTTTCTGATGTTGCACGAAATTTGTTTAGAGATGAACCCATATCACAATCAGAGAAGGAACGAGCTTTAGTGACTCTTGTAAGACTATGTGCGGTTGTACGTGAGCTTGAAGAGGATCTTCCCCTACTTCCAGCTCGCTACCATGTTTTTGCAAAAGCTCTAGAAGGAGCCTATGTTGCATTTTATCCTAACAAACGCATGTATCTTGATCGTCATAAAAACCGCGATGAGCAACAATACAGATCCGTGCCTGTTTTTGAAATTGCTAACTGTCAAAGATGTGGTCAAGAGTACCTTTACGGTAAATCTACTGAAAAAGGTGGGATAAGACGTCTTGAACAAGGCGAAATACATGTTGACGAATTTGGATATGTATCTGAGCACACTGAGTACTATTTGCTCTCAAATGAAACGCGACTAATAGAGCTGAACGAAGATGAAACTATTGCAGACGACTTAAAGGAAGATATCTCTACTGTAAACGATTTGACAGAGCACATTTTATGTACCGCTTGCGGTGTTATAACAAAAAGCGAAGCTTCCAATACTGGTTCTTGTTGCTCTGCACCCATGTCTAAACTTATTCGTGTATACAGTCGACAAAAAGGTCGTGGTGCTCTTAACACTTGTTATAGCTGTGGAGCGCATTCAAAAGGAATTATCAAACGTTTTATTTCTTCAGATGATTCAGCTACAGAAGTTTTGGCTGAGTCATTATACATGAGTATCCCTCCTCAGGTATCTTTAATTAGCGAAACGCAAAACAAAACACAGTATTCAGACTCACAAAACCCATTTGCATCACTAGATCTCTATGGACAAAGCACCAATGTTAATGGAACTAAGATAATCGAAAATGAAGCTGGCCGAAAACTACTAATCTTTTCAGATAGTAGGCAAGACGCAGCATTTTTTGCTAGCTTTCTAAATCTGAAATACAATCAAAGTTTATGGCGCTACTGTATTTTGGAATCTCTTAATTCACTATCGTCGAAATATTCTGAAATTAGGCTTAATGACGTAAGCAGAACGCTCATAAATTACGTAGACGATCACAATTTATTCCCTGTGAATATGAGCGAAGCAGATAAAAGACATTTAGCAAATCAATATCTAATGAAAGAATTTCATTCACTAGATCGTAGAATTGGACTAGAAGGCTTGGGATTGATTAGGTTTAATCTACCAAAACCGAAAGTTTGGCCAAAGATTCCAGATCTTGAAAAATCATTAGATGTTGATAGTGATGGTTTATGGTCAGTTTACATTGAATTATTTAACTCTATTCGAGAGTATCAAGGCACGACCTACTTGGACGAAGTTAATCCAATTGATGATTTTTTTGCACCTCGGAATAGACCTGCATATTTTGCGATTAATAACCAAGAGTCTATCGCCGGAAAATCAATTTTGAGCTGGATGCCAGCTGTGGGTTTCTCAAACAGGCGTCTTGACTATATAAAACGTATATTGAAGGCTAATGATAATCCAGAAACATCTCTTGACGTCAAAGCTCGAGAAGTACTCAATAAGCTTATTAGTTTTCCGGGGTTAGTAGAACATTTAATTCGTACATTTAATATACTGACTTATGAAACTGATGTTAGAACAGGGACACTATATAGATTAGATTATGAAGCTTGGACTGTCCAGGTTGATCCTGATAATCTTTATATCTGCGATACTTGTGGAACTCTTACTCAACATCAAGTACATGAAGTATGCCCGCAATACCGTTGTGATGGTAGACTACTTCCATTCAAAAGGGAAAAGAACAGACTTTCTTATTACGTCGATTTGTATAAAAATCGCAAACCAATTCCGATGATAGCCAAGGAGCACACCGCACAACTTCAGAGTCGCTATGCGCTTTCTTTACAAAACGATTTTGAGACTGGCAAGGTTAATATTCTAAGTTGCTCCACCACTTTTGAAATGGGAGTTGATGTTGGCCAACTTGAAGCTGTTTTCATGCGGAATATTCCCCCTGAAACTTCTAATTATATCCAACGTGCTGGTCGAGCTGGAAGACGTACAGAGTCTACAGCCTACGCCTTAACTTATGCCAAGAAAAGATCGCATGATCTTACTTATTACCAAGACCCTAAACGGATAATATCCGGAAGAATAAAAACACCATATATTGTAAAAGAAAACGAGAAAATAATTTTACGCCATATTTACGCAATTGCTTTCGCTTGGTTTTTCCGAAAACATCGAGAAAGTTTTAGAACTGTTCGTGATTTCTTCGGTTGTGGTGGTTGTGGTAATGATTCAACACAATTACTTCATAACGAATTATTGAAGAAACCTATTGATCTATATGAATCAATTTTAAAAGTTGTCCCAGGCGAGTTTGCATTTTTTAGCAAAGTCAATCCTTGGGGATGGGTTAAAATGCTCCTTGATCCTGATACTGGTGCTTTACCATTAGCGCGTGATGTACTCAATGAAACTCTTAAAGAATTATACAACTTAAAAAAAGAGAGATTTGATTCAAAACAAAGAACAGACTCAATAGTTTATATTATAAACACCTATGAGATGAAGCAAACAATTCAATTTCTTTCATCCAATAACATTTTACCCAAATATGGATTTCCTGTTGATGTTGTTGACCTCGAAATACTAAATGACTCACCTGACGCAAAGAGCATTGAAATCAGCCGCGACTTAAAAATGGCAATTGCAGAATTCGCTCCTGGAAGCGAAATTATTGCAAATGGAAAAGTTTGGACGCCATACGCACTAAACAAGACTACATCAAGAGGGTGGCCGACATTTTATTATGCTATCTGTAAAAAATGTAAGCATGTCTATAGATATAGTACTACTTTGGGTGACCCTCGAGAAGATCGCAAATTGGAATGTTGTCACGAAGATTTAAATTACCATTATTATCTCGAACCTCGCTTTGGCTTTTCCACCAGTGTGAGTGCTCCCAAAAATCCCGGGGAAAGCAGAAAATCACGAACATATCCCACAAGTGTCTTTTTTGAGAAATTCAACTTTGCTACTGATGCAAATTCACAAAACGAAGCAAATCAGAATCAATTGAATTCTCTAAAGATCGGGCCAAACCATATTCTATACCAATACTCTGATCACGGCCAACTAATGGTTTTCAATCAGGGGCAAAACCACAGAGGTTTTCAAGTATGTGAGCGGTGCGGTTATATGAAACAAGTCGGTGACGAAGAAACTAATAAGCAGGTCTTAAAAAGTAATAAAAGACAGCCGCAACAGACACATAAAACAAAAATTGGCCGTGCCTGTAATAGTAAAATTTTGAGACATGTACATTTCGGTTATGATTTTATGACAGATGTTCTTGAAATTCGTCTTCCCTTGCCAACTCGCGAAGTAACAAATTATGAGGGGATCGACATATGGTCATCTGTTCTTTTTGCGCTCCTTGAAGGAGCTAGTATGAGTTTAGGTATTGATCGTGGAGAAATAAGCGGATGTCTTTATTATAACGATGCTGATAACGCTGGAGCTCCTTCTATTATATTGTATGATGCAGTTCCAGGCGGCGCAGGGCACGTTAAAAGAATTGCCGAAAAAATACCAGATGTTATTTTTCAGGCATCTGGAAAAGTTTCAGGTCAGTGCGGTTGTGGTGCTGAGACTAGTTGTTATGGTTGTATAAGGAACTACTCAAACCAGTTAATTCATGACAAATTAAGCCGTGGGGCTGCGTATAGCTATTTAATGGCATTACAAAATGATAAAGTAATTGATCGTCTTGTTCCAGAAGAGGAATTAGACATAAATATCAATGTAAAAACTGAACCCAAGTCTTTAACTGGAAATTACAACATATCGAGCTTCGCTAATCACTCCGCAATAAAAGCAATTATAGACGATCAATCCGATATTAATGATGCTTTAGTTGAATGGTCAGAAGCTATCGATTATGCATCGACAGATGAGGCAAAAGAGCTTGCTAAAAGACTAGCAGCGGCCAGACTTATCGCTCCTGATCTAATTGGTGAGGAGCAATATGATAATCAGATTGGTATTATTGGTGAAATAGAGTTTGGATGGAGACAGCAAAAATTAGCATTGCTTACAACAGATCAAGAACCGTCACGAGCAAAACTAATAGCTAATGGATGGAAAGTTATCCTGATTAGTGAAGCAGATCCATCAACTATTGGTAGTATATTTAAGGGTGATTTAGATGTCTGATAGAGAGATAGAAATGCAGTTAAGTTTTTCAGATACCTTTTTAGATTCGTTAAAGTCATTACCCCCAAATATCCAGGCGAAAACCATCGAGGCAATCAGGCGGTTTCGATCAAATCCGAATGCGGGAGGACGCAACCTTGAAAAAATTAGTAATCAAATGATGTCGATACGTATTGATCTGGCTTATCGAGCAATTCTTAGTGAAATTGAAGAGGGAAAAGGATATTTGATACTTTGGGTAGATCATCATGACGAAGCTTATCAATGGGCTGAACGACGTAAATTATGTACATCAGAAAATATTATACAAGTTGTTCGAACGCAGGAGGTAACTGAGAAATCTGCACAAAGTGGTCTATTTACAAAATTTAGCACTCGTCACTTGAGACAGCTGGGAGTTTTAGAGGAACAATTGTCTCTAGTTAAATCGCTAAAATCGAAAGATGAATTGACAAAAGCCATTCATGAATTTCATCCGATCGTTTATGAGGCACTTACTTATCTTGCTGAAGAGTTTCCTGTCGATGAGGTTATAGAAATGATGGGATTGACAGACGCTTCTGAAGGAGTAACATCTGCGAATTTTCTGACTGTCATAAACACTGCTGAAAGCAGGCAGTCAATAGTTACAATAAATAGCGATTTAGATCTTATTCAGATTCAGCAAATGTTTGCCCAACCATTGGAGTCATGGAGATTGTTTTTGCATGCTTCACAAAGAAAACTGGTTGAAGCTAACTTTCGTGGGCCGGTCAAGGTGATTGGTGGTGCAGGAACCGGAAAAACTGTACTGGCAATACATAGAGCGAAATATCTTGCTGAAAATATTTGTTCAAATTCAACTGATCGCATCTTGATAACAACATTTACAGTAAACCTAGCAGCTGAAATTGAAAATAGTCTGCGTAAAATATGTTCAATGTCGGTCTTGGCAAAGATAGATGTAATCAATGTAGATAAACTTGTGGTAGCATTATTTAAAAGATTTTTTCCAACTTACCAGATTGCTTATGATAGTGAAATAAAAGATATATGGGAAAAATCAATTGAGTTAAGCAATTATGTTGGACAACTTTCGATTGATTTTTTTAAAGACGAATGGAGTAGAGTTATTGTTCCTCAAAAGGTGAAGTCTCTCCAAGAGTATTTGCGGGCTGATCGTATCGGTCGAGGGATCAGATTGTCACGTCCTGAAAAAGCAGTCATTTGGTCTATATTTTCAACATATTTGCGATTGACTGACGAAGAGCATATTGTAGATATAGATTTGGCAACAAGTATGTTAATAAAATCGCTAAATCAAGGACAATTAAGACCACAATATGCATCAATCATAATTGATGAAGCTCAAGATTTCAACAAACAAACTTTTGTTTTTCTTCGATCTTTATGTGGTAGGGAACATAGTAATGACTTGTTCATCGTAGGCGATGCACATCAAAGAATATATCGCAACCTGATTCGATTGTCTCAATGTGGCATTGAAACTCGTGGACGAAGTCATGTTCTTCGAATCAACTATCGCACAACTGAGCAGAACAGACGCTGGGCATTTCAATTGTTTAAGGGTCTTTCAATTGATGATTTGGATGATCAGGAGGAAAATGGAAAAGGATATATTTCATTAACTTCTGGACCCGAGCCAGAAGTTAATGTTTTCAAGTCACAGGATGAAGAGATTAACCGAATTGCTCAGATTGTGCTAGAATTAGCTTATGATAAGCAAAATCAGCACAGGATTTGCATAGCTGTTAGAACGGTACAATTGCTACGTCAATATAAACAAGCATTGGAAAGCAAAGGACTTCGATTATATGAAATCAAAGCTAATAATTTTGATCAAGAAACAATCACAGGCGTCCGAATAGCCACCATGCATCGGGTTAAAGGATTAGAATTTGACCACATGATTTTAGGTGCTATTAATGAAGGAGTCGTACCACTAAAAAAAGCATTGTGCCAAGCATCTGATCCTGTTGCTTTAAATGAAGTCGATAATATTGAAAGGGCTTTGCTGTATGTTGCTGCCACTAGAGCTAAGCAAACGCTGCATGTTTTTAGTCATGGAAGACCATCTAGATATTTAGAATGACAAAAATTAAAACGAAACGTATGTAGGCGACTGATAAAGGGTTGTTATTGAAAATGAATACAGTATGCCTTTTCTGATCGCTGATATTAATCTTCAGCTCTTTTGTCGATCCAGTTCTCGCCTTGATGATTTTCTATAGTAGTTATCAAATTAGCTATGTACTGTTTAGCTTTATCTTCCCGAGCATACCAAACTAGAGATTGTCCAAATCCATAAGGGCGTTTTTTGGCAGATGGAACTCGCCATTCTAGTCTGTTGCGCGTTCCATAAGGCAGCAAAAAACAATCTTCTTTATTTGCGACTACGTTATAATATTGAATATAGCCTGTGTCAAATTTAAGTTCTTGATACTCTCTATAAACGGTTGCATTCTTATACCAGCCGACTACAGTGATTCTATTAGGAACTAAAGTAGCACACCAAACCACCAAAACATTATCAACATAGTCTTCTTTCTTTAGCATTTCACAACCCTGAATCTTCTCAATATGAAGCAACTGAGATCTTCTATCTTTTGTATGCTTTGTCTCAACAAAACCAAAACATAATTGTTGACCATCTGCGAATGTAACTGCCTCAAAATTAAATTCCTCATGACCATATCCGTTATCTTCTACGAAACTTCCGCCATTATGCGGCTGGTCATTATTGCAAACACCTTTATAATAATTCATTGCGGAAATCTTACAAAATAATATTTTCATAACCCTCACCTTTACCATTCAATTTTGTGTCCGAAGATCTTATAATCAAGAAATTTTTCCAAATCAGTATAATTCGGATATTTATGTTCTTCAGCTCTAAAAGCAGCGTCGTGGTACTTATAATCCCTATGTAATAGTTCATGGTAGATAACATATTTGATAACTTCCTTATCTACTTGAGACGAGTTCAGAAGACGATTCATTTTCACATAGATTTTTTCATTGCTCCTAGTGCACATGCCATAATATTTGCTTAGCGGTTTTAAAGTCCAATCTATATCTCCTAATCCTTCAAAATGCCCCTCGAACATTTCGTCAATAACTTCTTGTGTAAGAAGTTTCAGGTCGTGATAGTCATCAATTGTGTATGGCTGTAAATCAATAGGTAGCTCAATTGCGCTGCTATTTTGGGGCGGTGCCAGAGAATAATTGATAATACTTATTATAATTTCAGTAAATTTCTGTATTGTTCCAAAAAGTTCTTGAGCCATTGGATATTTGTCAAAAACATCCTTAGTATAATCAAATGGGTATATGCGATCCTTTGTAATTTTGTCAGCTATGACATGTGGATCGACCTAGTCGCGGTCTTCAAACAGAAAAAAATCAGGTTTTGATTGATTGTCTCTTATATTATCCCAAAAAAACATCAAATCTTGCTCTTTTGGAGGTGTCACAAATCTGTCAAAATATAATTTGTTCAAGGCTTTTGCAGAAGGCATTCCGCCTTTAGCCAATTCTCTCCTATCTTTAAACATATTTTCGTAACAAGAATACTGATCTTCAAAAACAATCAGTGGTACATCCTCGGTATCGTCCAGCAAGCTATACCAGCCATAAGGAATTGAAACGCTAGCACTTAATTGTCCGCCAATATAAGCAATACTCTCATAAACATCTTTTACCATTCCCCAAGGTATAAGGTTAATATAGCTTTGCGAGCTAATTGTCTCAGTAATAGGTTGGTCAAAATCATGCTGATTGTTAATCAACCATTGTGGATCAAGCCAACTATTAAAGGTTTCCCACTTATCGCAAAAATCAACAATATATGCTTGTTTAGTACCGCCTGCATATTTGCCTCTCATGGATCTACCGATCATTTGCATTAAGAGAATATCGCTTGAGGTTGGTCTTGTTAAAAAAACTGTTTGAATATCAGGTATATCACTGCCTTCAGTCAAGATATTGATGTTAATCAGTATATCAAGCTCATTTTTTTTGAATCTGCGAATTAATGATGAGTTCTCTTCTTTCCCGTGTAATGAGTAGACAAAATCACAGCTTATATCGTGTTTTTTAAATTCTTCGCATAAGGTAAATGCATGATATCCATTAAGAGCAAAAATAATTGTTTTTCCATATCTGTGTTTGTTTTCAAGATACTGCTTAACTATTAATTTATTTCTCTCGGAAGATTTTGCAACTCGCTCTACAAGACTTTGAGGTAATTCCTTCCAGCGTTTTATATAATTTTTTTCATCAAGGCTAATTATGGTTTCGAAACATTCTCCGGTTTGGACATGTTCGAATACAGGTTCCGCTAGGATGCCTTGCTTAATAAGCTTAGACATTGAAATATTATATATTATCTTATTGTCAAAGAGCCTGTACAAATTTATCTTCTCGTTCTCTTTGATTCTTACCGGAGTTGCAGTAAGTCCAAGAAGTTTGGCCTCTTTGCAGTTTTTAAAAATGAAATCGATAGTTTTGCGATAGCTCTTGGCAACGGTATGATGAGCTTCATCTACTACGACAATGATTTTTCGAGCTAATGCAGTTCTTAAATATTCCAAACTCCTGCAGGTTGATTGCACGGACAGAATCATCAAATCGTCATCTTTTTCTGTTGCTTTGATAGTCTGATGTTGCCCAGAAACGCAGACCATTTTAAACTGTTTTTTTTTCGAATCATATTTTTTTATTGCCGGAGCGTTTTCATAAAAAACAGTTGCTGGCTGATCAATCAGCATATGTCTGTGTGTTAGCCATATTATCTGATACCCTATTGGTATCATTTGCTTAAGCAAAAATGATACAGCTGTTCGAGTTTTACCGCTGCCGGTAGGCATAACCAAGAGTCCTGATTGATTACCCTGATCAACGAAATGATTTTTTAGTGCCTTTATGGCGTCTTGTTGAAAATCATAAAGAGGAATCTCTTTTTCAAAACTTGATTTAAGATCAATAATCCTTTTATTACTGAATTCAGAATATTCTTCAGCGAGGAATTCTCCACCCCCTACTTGATATAAAGCCTTAATGTACAGGTCAATTAGAGAATTGGTTAAAGGTTTTTGAGAAATGTAATTTAACTCTGTGTATGGATTTGCGTTTTTGGGCGCACCGGTTATACCTATCGTTAAATCAGGATTGTACTTCAAAACGTCAAATTCAATCTCTGTGCGATATTTCATCACGAAATCTCTAGTAGGTATCGATGCGATTGATAGCATTGAAGGCATAAGCATATCAATGTCATCTGTTTGAAATTTAGGCTTGAATTCTTGTTCGGTTTTTTCATTATAAACCACATTTTTGATAAATTGAGTGTTAAAATATTCCCAAGTAAATTTTTTCATGTCGTGTCACCCCTTTGTTATATTGTGACTTCATTATAGTATTTGGGAGTGGCTATTAACTGTACAAAGTGTCCGCTATATTTTACCTACTATAACTTATAATTACTTTATTTTTTATTTAATATTCATTATAGATGGCAAAATTGCTTTTAGTCTCTTTCGAAACACTTAAGTTCTTCTTGATAGTCATCGATACTGTCATTATCCTTTATGGCGGCCATTGTAACGGCATCAAAATAACAACTATTGAAATTTAAGGGCTGCCCCATTAGTTCAAAGAGTTTCGCGGATTCGGATATCGATAAATTTAAACCAACACAAACATTACCAACAAACTCTTTTGTAATGTTGCGATCGCCTTTAAGAACTTTGCGAATTGATGATTCAGACATATTGCACTTTACACTAATAAAAACAGCGACATTAGAGGCCTGACTTTTTTGGGCAGCCTTAAACAGGTAATTGGCTAATTCTCTACGCAGTTTATTATCATTATCAGAACAGAACTTCTTTATAGCTCTCTTATCTTGTTCGGTTAATTTATAAGATGGATCAATATAATTATTATATTCCAAAAATTTTGAATTTCGCAAATTTTCTTTTGTTACTAAACTCCAATCTGCCATAAAAATCACCTATTACACAGCACAAAACAATCTATAAAAATCGATTTTAGATCTCCAATATTCTAACATTTGTAAATGTTAGTTTGCAAATGTTATTGATGATAAAAAAGCAAAAAAACAGCCTGAGTACATCTTGACAGCAAATGTAAACTATAGAAAAAGACATACCAAAAATTATTAGGTAGCATAAAATAAATTTACATATTAATTAAGACATAATATTTAAATATTTTCGACATGTATATCATCGACTAAAAGATTACGTATCTTCGGAAGCTCCGATTCTAAGCAAGTTGTCTGAAACCTAATGAAATAAAAGGTATCAGGCATATTTTTTTGTCAAATTTCTGCTAAAAACAGTTGCGAAAAGTAATGTTTTGTGATATAATATATATTAATTTGTCTTAGGGAGGTATTCTAATGTATCTTAAAAAAAGCTTTAGCAACAAAACTGGTAGAACTTATCTGTCGATTGTTCACGGCTACAGGGATCAGCAAGGCAAGTCCAGAACTAAGATCATTAAATCCATTGGATATCTCGATGAATTAGAAAAAGAGTATGAAAATCCAATACAACATTTTACTAATGTTGTAAAAATTATGGATGAGCAAAGAGTTAAGGATACTTATTTGAACATAAAAATCAGATCTGATGAAATAGTTCAAAAGAATAACTCAAACCGTAAAAACTTTGGACATGTTGTGTTCAGTAAGGTTTATCATGAATTGCAACTCGATAGATTTTTTAACAACAAACAAAGACACGAAAATTTTAAGTTTAACTCCAACAGCATAATGAAGGTTCTCATTTTCGCAAGACTTCTCTATCCTTGTTCAAAAAAAGCAACTGTTGAAATCAAAGATCGGTTCTTTGATAAGGCAGAATTTGACTTAGACGATGTTTATGATTGTCTTACTCACTTTGACAAAGTTACATTAGATGTACAGCAATTCCTGCATGAACAGATTGTCAAACAGTATGACAGGAAAACCGATCTTGTATACTATGATGTAACAAATTATTACTTTGAGATTGACAAACCAGATGATTTTAGAAAAAAAGGTTATTCAAAAGAACATCTGCCCAATCCTATTGTTCAAATGGGACTAACCCTTGATAGACAAGGGATCCCTATCTCATATCGTCTTTTTGAAGGAAATACCCATGATTCTCAAACGTTAATGCCTGTCTTAAAAGATATAAAAAAACAATACCACACAAAAAGGATAATTGTTGTTGCTGATAAAGGATTAAACAGTGGTGATAATATTGCATTTAATACTGCCTTGGGTGATGGATACGTATATAGTCAGAGCGTTAGAGGTGCAAGCGAGGATTTCAAATCTTATGTTCTTGATGAAGAAGGTTATACATGGATAGGTAAAGACTATAAACGCAAATCAAGGGTAATTCCCTCTGAAATAAGTGTAACTGTGGGCAAGTACCAAAACGGTAAAAACAAGAAAAAGAAAATTATGGTTGACCAAAAACAAGTCATTTTCTACAGCCGCAAATACGCCGAACGTTCTAAGAGGCAAAGAGAAGCGATTATTGCTAAATCAGTTGACCTCATTGCAAACCCTTCTAAATACCAAAAAACTACGTCTTATGGTGCAGCTGATTATGTCGCTAACATTGAATTTGATAAATCTACTGGAGAAATATTAAATGCAGGCAAAAAACTGTACTTGGATGAAGAAAAGATAAAACGAGACGAACAACTTGATGGCTACTATTCCATAGTAACCAGCGAACTGGATGAATCAGATGACCATATTATCGAAATGTATAAGGGGCTTTGGAAGATAGAAGAGTCTTTTAAAATAACCAAAAGCAACCTAGGCGCAAGGCCAGTCTATCTTTCGAGAAAAGATCATATTAATGCTCATTTTCTCATTTGTTTTATCTCTTTAGTTATTGCTAGGCTTGTTGAAATAAGACTTAACAACAAATATACAATCGAAAAAATTCTAAATACTTTAAGAGCCGTATCTTGCAGTCACATTGATTCAAATCACTATCTATTTGATTATGCAGATGATGTTACAGACAATATTAACGACGCTTTTAATCTAAACATCGGTCAGAAAGTTATGACTCTCGGTGAAATAAAAAAAGTTTTTGGAATGGTTAAAAAATGATGCTTTACCGCTACAATTTTTGGCAAAATATTAACCCCTAAATGCCCCTTTTTCAAAGGCTTTTAGGGGGTTTTTGTATGATTTTGCTTCCGAAGATAAGCAATATTCTAACATTTGTAAATGTTAGTTTGCAAATGTTATTGATGATAAAAAAGCAAAAAAACAGCCTGAGTACATCTTGACAGCAAATGTAAACTATAGAAAAAGACATACCAAAAATTATTAGGTAGCATAAAATAAATTTACATATTAATTAAGACATAATATTTAAATATTTTCGACATGTATATCATCGACTAAAAGATTACTCTTACATAATATAGAATTTTTCTGCAGCTGTATTCTGATTTCAAAAAAATTCCACATGATTCCACAACCGACAGCTGCTAGAATTAAAGCTGCTGTTAAAACAAAGTACCCTGTTGCATAATTGCTATTAATTATATAATTGTAAGCATCGCCTCCTACATATGCATTAACTTGCTTGCTCCACGAATAATCTCCGTTTTCGTATGCAAACATTTTATAAAAGCCCAAAAATAATGGAACAAAAGTGGATACACTAAAAAAAATACCTAAGTTTTTCCAGTTGTTTTTCATGTTTTGATTTTCCATAATTCAATCTCCTTGTCATGTGTTTTTTTATGAACTATAAGCCAACATTAAATTTCTTTATTTTTCAAGATGAAGTCCATTGCCTTTTGTTTCTGAATGTTAATTGTCAGTTATTCTTGCCTGATAAATATCAAAATCATGAATATCTTTATTATAAATCCACTGTTCTATAAGGTTAAATTCTTTGTTTTCGAAAACAATATCATTAAAAGTGCTATCGATTTTATCTTGGTCAGCATTTATTTGAGCTTTGATTAAATTAAGAAGAGCTATTTTAAAAGTATGACGATCTTCTTTTTTCATATCAAAACAGGGATTAAAATCAAAAGCCATCTCATTTAAATACTCAACAGCCTTTTCTATTTCAATAGAATCTGTAGTGCATTCATATAAAGTAGATCTTTTTTGGCTGTCAGAGTTAAGTGCTGCGACTTGCATCGCGTGAGGAATAATTTTTCCCCAATCTTTTTCGGAAGTTGTTTCACCATAACAAATCAGATTTAAGGTAAATAAATCACACTCTATTATTTTGTCTTTTTTCCAAAATTTAGACTCTGGGGGATTATCCGCTGCTGTTATTACTTCAAGGCTGTGTTTATAGCCATAACTAAAATATCCATACCTGTTCGGATCGTTGTCTGACCATACCATATAACCGTTGATTTGCAAAATGTCTCGTATAGATTCCGGCAAAAGTTCTAATTTATCAAGAAAAGACACGAAAGCGTAAGAAGTCCTCGACTCAATATTTAGATAGTATTCACAATCTTTAATATCCCATATATCGAGACTGCTCCACGAGCTGAGATGATTATCATATTCGATTGTATCATTATCTACAATATATGCAGAAGTATATCTTGTAATATTCCCAGAATTATCTATTGCTTCCTGATATATAATAATATCGTTGAAAGTACAAGGTAGTCTGCATTTTTGATCTGCATGTATAAGATCATCAAACAAACTAAATACACCAGCATCTATGAGTGTTGATTTAGCTTTGTAGTCGAACTTGATTTTTAATGTATAGTCCCAAACAGCAGATTGATAACCACCAACAATATTTGTCCAAAGATTATAGTTTATATCATCCAAGCAATTTAGGTTTTCTTCTCTAAAGGTAGTTTTAAGTAATTCAAACATAAGTGCTTTCTCCTTTGACACGAAGGCTTTTTTGTATGTGACAAAAGAGTAGCACAATCAAAAAAAATATGCAACAGAGAATAATTAAAAAAATGATGTTAAGTTGTTTACCCAACTAAAATTTTATCGTATAACCTTTGTTTTTAAGTTGTTTGAGGAGTTTTGGATGTTTTGCTCTTTGATTAATAGATTAATATAGTTTTAATTTTAAATGCACGGACAAATCAGGGATCCTGGAAATTTTTTCAAAGTAGCTAAATTTGTTTTCGAAAATATTGGCAGCAGCATTTCGGCAAATAACATAGCTAATGTCCTTAAGTCTGAAGGTTCTTCAGTTAAATCTGATACAGTTGACAATTATCTGAAGCTCATGTGTGATGCCTATTTACTCTATCATTGCGAACGATTTGATATACGAGGCAAAGCCAGCCTTCGTACAAACGGGAAGTACTATTGTGTTGATACCGGCATAAGAAATCAGATGATCGGGCTTGATCTATCGAATCGTGGACACATTCTGGAAAATATTGTTTATCTTGAACTTGTTCGCAGAGGATACTCAGTGCTGACAGGTAAAAATGGTACATCATCTCTATGGATGAGTATGATTTGTCAGAACAAGGAATCAGGCACTTAAATTTATTTGATTTTCTCTTGTCACGGGTTCCGGATCTGACCGGCAATGAACACTGATTGAAAAGTAAGCGTTAAACCATAATTAGTATAATTCATAACTTATCCATGTTTCTAGTTCTTGTTCTATCCACTAAAAGCATCTCCTCATCACTCTGGTCATATTGATGACAAGAGTGATGAGGAGAGTTGTAATACAGACAGGTGTTTTTGTTTTCGAGGAGGTACCTTATGTTTCTTTGTGAGAGTGAGATCGAGGAATTAAAGGAAACCATAGTTGATGATATCAAAAAGGAAATAATTGCTTTTGCAAATTGTGAAGGTGGAAAACTATATATTGGAGTTCAAGATGATGGAACGATTATAGGTGTGGAAAATCCAGACAGAGCTGCATTACAGATCAGCAACATGGTTCGTGATACGATTAAGCCCGATCTGACAATGTTTATTCATTATGAAACTCAAGAATCAGAAGGGAAACAAATAGTTGCTGTAGATATTCAACGTGGCACTGAGCCCCCATATTGCATTGCCAAAAAAGGGCTACGCCCCGAAGGTGTCTATGTTCGCCAAGGGTATTCTTCCGTACCGGCGACAGATAGTGCGATTCGTCGCATGATAATAGCAACAGATGGTGATAGCTTCGAAGAAATGCGTTCATTGGAACAAAACTTGACCTTTAATACCACTAAAAGAGAGTTTGAACGTCGTAATATCCCATTAGAATCACAGCAGATGCAGTCTTTGAAAATTATTGATTCGAATGGTATATATACAAATCTTGGACTTCTATTGTCCGATCAGTGTGCACACACAGTTAAGATTGCAGTTTTTCAGGGTACAGATCAGAGCATATTTAAAGATCGTCATGAATTTACCGACTCGCTTATGCAGCAGCTTGAGGAGGCCTACAATTATATCGACATGCACAATCAGACCAGAGCAACTTATGAAAAGCTGCTTCGCATTGATACAAGAGATTATCCGGAAGTGGCAGTTCGAGAGGCCTTATTAAATTTGCTGGTGCACCGCGATTATGGTTTCAGTGCAAGCGCCCTGATAAGCATATATAACCGGCATCCGTAAAATCATGAAGTCTTACGAAAATAGCGAAAACAAACCAATCTTTGAAAGTACAGGGAATGCTTTTAAAATAGTTTTGCCAAATATTAATACTCATAATGTTATTAAGAAAAGCACCCGTCTGAGCGAGACAGAGAATAAGGTTATGGTTTTCGTAAATGTTAATGGTTTTATCACTCGTTCAAATGTTGAAAAATTACTGGATGTCAGCCCTGCAACGGCTAATCGTCTGCTGAAGAAAATGACTGAAAAAAACCTGCTCCTAAAATCTGGACGAGGAAACACTACAAAATACGTTTCACTTGATTAGTATATTGTGTACTGGTTGCGTTGACATTCCCCATAGCTAAAGCAAGGGGTTTTACGACACTATCGATAAATTTTTGTTGGTTGGGTCTAGCATAAATTATTATAACCTCAGTCTATTTTCTCAAGCCTGACCGAGTAATGTTTGTACAAAAAAAGATACTATTACGACTGCTGCCGAGATGATAAACCCATGAAGCAAGGGTTTAAATCCGCGATACCCATGAGAAAATAATTACGATGAGGAGGCACTGGGAAAATATCTTGGTTGATCCGTATATAGACATTCTTAACAAAATCTGATGGGTTAGTACATAAGGAAGAACTTCGCTATAATTGATGTTATATCAGGCTTGCCTGTCAGCAGTCGGTATGTATTAGTTTACATATCGATATGAGGCATTTGTATGAATATACTTGAGAGAATGCGACTGGATGGTAAAAGCGTCTTTTACCACTGGTAGCGATTTCGTCATTGAAGGGATCTTCACCTGCATTTAAGTATAGGATTAAGTTGTCACCACATTTAAACATAGGATTTATTATGCCTGAAATTTGGCATAGGATACTTTTGCCCGCATTTAAACATAGGAGGAAGAGAAATGAGTACTTTAACTAAACCGCTATTTTTGACAGTTTCTGCCGGCAAACGCCTGATCGGCAGGGCTATTGCGGAAATGAGCGAAGTCTATGAAGCTATAATGAACCGGACAATTGTGGTGATAGCCGGCACCACTAATAGTTATATAGCTGAGGAACTCCTCAGGAAAATCGGTCAGGAAGAGGGTTTCGAACGGGCTGCTTTCATGCGCGGGATCACGCTGCCACCGCTTTATCAGGTTGGCGAAAACGGACGCGTCTGCGGCAAAGCTTTCATGGGTGATGTGGTTATTCGCGAGGGCAAATGGCTGAAAGGCCTGACGATCATTGATGTCGTCGATGAACTCAAAAAAGGTGACATCATCATGAAAGGTGCAAACGCCGCGAATTTCGAGAAAAATCAGGCCGGTATCCTGATCGGCGATCAAAAGGGCGGAACCATTCTGGCCTCGATGCAGGCGGTAATCGGCCGCAGAGTTGAGCTGTACCTGCCGGTTGGTTTGGAAAAGCGGGTGCTCGATGATCTGCATGCGGTCGCAGGCATAGTCAATAATCCCGATGCCCTAGGGCATCGCCTCTACGTGACCTCCGGCCATATTATCAATGAGATCGAGGCTATAGCGGTTCTCACTGGCCTGCAAGCCACACTGATGGGCGCCGGCGGCGTCTGCGGTGCGGAAGGCGGAATCTGGCTGACGATATTTGGTGAGGAGGAGAAAGTGAAGGCCGCCGACGCTGTGCTCAGTGAGATTGTTAAGGAGCCGCCGTTTGAGCTGTAATTGAAAGGATATTATTTACTCAACACAGGCAATAGTAGATTTATTCATCTGTACACCAAGATCTAAAGCATAACTCATGATATTATCAATTAATCTTGGATTGCCCTGTGGTAACTATATTTTGTTGCTTAACACTTGATAGGAATCTATCCGGCCACTTGGTGGGTTTCTTTTTATTTTCAAGAGATAAGACACATCGAAAACAAAAGTACAAAACTCATACAAAGTTATTGTATTTGTATAAAAGTATGGGGTATACTACTGATGAGGTGAAAATATGGAAGTGAGTTTAGAGAGCCTAATATCTTATGAAAAACTAAAAACTGATCTAGATAATGTGTTTGAGGTTGTCGAGAAAAATGGCAAGGTGGTCATTCTAAAAGATAACGAGCCACTGTACATTCTCTTGAAGTACGACCCAAAGGCAGGTCCTATAGAAAAAATATTAGCTCCTTCGACTCCTAAGCTGACATTACAAGAAGCCATGAAGCTAGTTCTAAAAGATACCGAAGGAAGGAAAATGCATGCCGCAGAGCTTGCGGATGAAATATATAATAGAAAGCTGTATTTAAAGAAGGACGGAACCCAAGCGAAGTATAACCAAGTCCGTGCAAGGTGTGGCCATTATCCAGAGATGTTTGAAGCTTTACCTGGAAATGTCATTCATTTGAAGGAGGGTGTGGAATAATGGATTTCGACAAATTGTGGGATCAGATCTTTCATGCAGCAACCCAGGATACTTTCAATGTATCGACTGTTCCGCAGAATCGTAGAACACCTCTGTGGTTTAAAGTTTATACAAAAAATGAATATTTGTACGTGGGCAACACAACGGATAAAAATCCTTCAGTACAGCTAAGCGGGGCCAGGAGAATCACTAAAGATGATTTTCTAAAGGTCGCTGCATACTATGAACGGTGGAATAATGGAGAAACACATCTGCGTCAGGAAGTAAGAGAGCAATCAATGAATACCGCTTATATCTTTGGGTTGATATCTAAGTTCTTAAATTCATGATTATTATTTTCTAAGAATGGGGAAACTAAATCTACGCGTCGCTATAAAGACGCATAAAAGGTGTTGAATATGAAAGTAGAGAATCTGAAAAAAATAATCAGTCAAGGCGAAAGCATTACTGTAGAATTTAAAGAAAGCAAAAAGAAGATAAACAAAGACGTATATGAGTCTGTCTGTGGTTTTTTGAACCGCTATGGTGGGCAGCTATTTCTTGGAGTCAAAGACAATGGTGACATCGTAGGTGTTGATGGGGATTCAGTAGAACAAATCAAGAAGGATTTTGTGACGTCGATTAATAACCCGCAGACCCTTAGTCCTACCTTTTATCTGGCCGTGGAAGAAGTAGAAGTAGACGGGAAAGTTATTCTCTATATTAACGTACCGGAGAGTTCCCAGGTACATCGCTGCAAAGGGAAAATCTTTGACCGGAACGAAGATGGTGACTTTGATATCACAAATAACACAAATCTGGTATCTGCACTGTATATGAGGAAGCAAGCCACATATACAGAAAATAGGATTTATCCATATGCTGACATGAATGAGCTGGAAGATGAATTGTTTACAAGGGTTAGAAAAACTGTTGGAAACTTGAGACCCGGCCACCCGTGGGTTTCAATGGATAATATTGATCTGCTGAAAAGTGCAGGAATGTATTTGAAAGACCAGAGCACGGGTAAGCAAGGAATAACCCTTGCTGGAATTCTGATTTTCGGCAGTGAACTCATGATTCAAACAGCGTTACCACACTATAGGACAGATGCAATTCTGAGAAGGGAAAACCTCGATCGGTATGATGACCGGGATGATGTTAGAGTGAATCTTCTAAGAAGCTATGAAAGGTTGATGCAGTTTATTGCGAAGCATCTCAATGACAAATTTTATCTCGAGGGTGATCAGCGTGTGAGTTTAAGGGATAAGATTTTCAGAGAAGCGATTTCAAATTTACTGATTCATAGAGAGTTCTCAAATCCATTTCCTGCTAAGCTGGTCGTAGAGAGGAACAGAGTCTATATCGAAAATGGAAACAAGCCTCACGGAAATGGAATGATAGATCCAGAGAATTTTTCACCTTATCCCAAGAATCCCAAGATTGCAAAGTTCTTTAAAGAGATCGGATGGGTTGATGAGCTTGGCTCAGGGGTTAGAAACATATACAAATACAACCGGATTTATTCAGGAGCAGACCCAGAGTTTATCGAGGGGGATGTATTTAAGACGATTATTCCGTTGACCGTCCAAGCTACCAACCAAGATACCGTCCAAGCTACCAACCAAGATAATGAGGATATTAAAGGGTTATTAGAGTTTTGCAGGACTCCACGAACAAGGGAAGAAATGCAACAGTTTATGGGGCTTAATAATAGAGGTCATTTTAGACAGAAAATACTTAATCCTTTAATTAAAGGAGGTCTTCTAAAAATGACCCTTCCCGACAAGCCAACAAGCAGAAATCAAAAGTATTACTCTAACAGATAAATGGAGAGCTCATCACAATGTGGTGGGCTTTATTCTTTACCAAGATGGATAGTGAAACCCATCAAGAAGATATCTAGGCTCTGAAATGTACCGGGCTGAGACGAAATATTAGTGGGTTTTCCAGTTCAGTAGGACTAGAAACGAGATAAACTTATTTAAAAGTGATTTCATGACTGCAAAATGCAGTGTTAAATGATTGAAGGCGCCTTAGCTGTCAATACGTATTTTGTCGGACGCTTACTGTTCATTAACAGGCTCTTTTTTTCTATGACTGAATATGTAATTCGTAAAGAGTTGACTACAACAACTACCGTTTTCAACACAATTATGCTATAATTGTGCCATAAAAGGAGTTGATTATTATGCCATTTATAATGCCAATAAAGAACCTTCGTAATACAAGTGAAATTTCAGAATTAGCACACAAGGCGCAAGAACCGATTTTTATTACAAAAAACGGATATAGCGATCTTGTTGTAATGAGTGCGGAATTGTACGACAGGTTTGCAAAGTCCAATAGAATTGACCAAGCTATTTTCGAATCAGAGCAAGAAATCGCGAATGGCGCAGAAGCCGTAAATGCTGACATTGTATTTGCAGAATTGGAGAAAAAACATTTTGGATAAGTACAAAGTCAAAATTAATCCAAAAGCAATACGCGATTTAGATAACATCTATGAGTATATTGCTTTACAAAAACTTGCCCCTGAAACTGCAAAAAATCAACTTGATAGATTGAAAAAAACTATTTTAAGTTTAGCTGCTTTTCCAGAGTCGCACCAAATAAGAATAGAAGGAAGATATGCGGATAAAGGCTATCGACAGTTACTCGTTGATAACTATGTAGCTATTTTCAGGATAGATGAAAAGACTAACACGGTTTTTGTTATAACATTTCAATATCAAGGTCGAAATTTATAGAAGGTAAATTTATTGGTTCTGATAGAATATGAAGTTTAATAAACTATACTTCTAATCTATTAACTTCACTGTCGATTGCATCGTCTGATTCCCATAAGATTTCTTTCCTGATTGTGAAATCCCGTTTTTCTTCATTAGAAAAGTCTCTTTCAATTAGTTTGCTGTTGGCACTACCAAAATAATTCAATGTGCCTGTTAAGTCTTTGCCTATATAGATTTTCCCGTCTCGTCTCATGCACCCGCAAATACGTTCCAACCACTGGTTTTATTTTTGATGTCGTGCGAAGAAAGCCGAAGCTTTTTTTAATATGCCATTGTTCATAAAAAACAATTGATGCGTGTTATCGTATATGATAACATATAGTCAAAAGAAGCATTCTTTTAAAGAGATATAGGTTGGCATACGATGTTGAATTTTATCAAAAAGAAAATGGGGAAGTACCAGTACGAGATTTCCTAGAGACCTTACCTCCAAAATTAAGTGCTAAGACTTTTCGAGAAATTGAGCTTTTAAAGGATCAGGGGTCTGACCTGAGAGAACCGCATACAAAGTCGATAAAAGGGAAAAATAATAAGAGTATTTTTGAATTGCGTGTAAAGTTCTCAACGGATATTTCCAGAGTGTTTTATTTTGCATACACTGGTAGTAGGTTTGTCTTGCTCCATGGTTTTTTAAAGAAAACGAATAAAACGACTGCAAGAGAAATCGATAGAGCTAGGCAATATAAAGAAGATTATGAAAGAAGGTATAATGATGAGTAAGATGGATATTAAAACAAAATCTGCTGGAGTAAAGTTTGACGTCATCAAAGCACAACTTACGAAAGATGCTGAATTTGAAGATGAATACAACAAGTTAAAGCCGAGGTATGAATTGATCTCACAGATTATCGAAGCGAGAAAAAGCATGAAAATGACACAAGAAGAGCTGGCGAAAAGAGCTGGAACAAGAAAGTCTAATATTTCTAGACTTGAAAGTGGATCTTACAATCCTTCTCTAGACTTTTTGATTAAAATTGCTAATAGCTTAGAAAAAGACGTGCATATTGAAATTCGTTGATTGCAGATATTGACAAAGAAGTAGCATCAAGAAAAAATTTTCAAAAGAGGATCGATAAATGAATGAATACTCGAGGATACTAATTGAGCAATACTGTATGAGCCATAAATCAAAAAAAAGCAGACAGCTATGGGAGTTGTTGCAATTGTCGTATGATATTGAAGCAGAATCTACTGATGAAGATGCGATCTTTTTGGAGAGGATGATACGTAGCGAGAAAAATCTAGAGCTAAAAGAGGCTCTTCAAGATTTGGATAATTTTCTTTTTTGCTGCTGAGTCTTACAAGAATATATGCTTCGTCCAGCCTGTCAGTAAGAAAGCGAATATCTAATTTCATACCTGTAAATGGTAAAATAAAAGAAAAAGTAAAGATAAGAAAGTACGATTGTACTTTTGAACTTAAAAGAAAAATTTTACAGTTGCCTATTTTAAAGAAAATAATTGAAATTGAATGAAAATCCGAAATTGATGAGAGGCTGGACAGGAGAATAAAGGCAGATAGGGAAAAAACTGGTGTTCAACTAGAAATGAACCAGTCGAACCTTATTTATAACATTGTTTCACTTATAAATGACGGCGCAATTAGCTTTCAGGATCTTGCAGAGTTCAGTGATGAGCTGAAGAAAACTGTGAGTGCCTTTGTTAAGAGGTAGTTTGGAGTATACTGAGCTGAAATCGATGGAAGGTAAAAAATGAATAATGAGCGAATGACGTTGCCTAAATTTCTCAAAGAAGTGGATGCACTTTCAAAGAATTTAAGCCATGAAAATATGGAAATGATAATCCACGAGATAGCAAGAACGTGGCCTGAAAATAGAAGAAATAATTTGCTGCAATTGATAAAATCTTATGAAAATATATCAGAGAGCGAATCCTGCTATAAAGACATTGATGATGGAATATCTCAAACAATACTTAACATAGAAAGCATTAAAGAGAGATTAATACAAATCAACTCTGCAGATCGTCTTTTAGAAAGTGAATATAATGAAGAGTGGGATGACTGGTACAATAGTGATGTGGATGAGATTCTCTTCTCTGACCCCAAGGGGATTTTGAATGATATTGATGAAGCAATGGAATTAATTCATACCTGCGTTGATAGGGAATTATATAAAGAGGGATATGAACTTTCTAAAATACTATCCGTATTGGAGATTTCTTCGGGCGGGGATTATTGTGATTATAATGGCTCCCCTTTATATATGTATGAGTTAGATCAATATAATTTATTAGGGTATGCGTATATTCCCTTTGTAAAGGAATGTTTATATCTTGCCTATATGGGAAACCAGCTGGAAGACAGAGCAGATGAAATATATTGTATGATGAACAATTTTAGATGTGATGATGTGAAGTTTGAAGATATCATGCAATCTGGAAATGATGAACTTCCACAGTTTGATACCTTTCTACCGATGTGGATAGAATATCTTGGCACACAAAAAAGTAAATCAGTGGGTAAATTATTAAGAGAAGCTCAATCAATGATTCAGGATGAAAGCTGTCTATTGGAAAATGCAAGAAAATATGTGACGGAGCACCCTTCATTGTATCAGCAGTTTTTAGAGATAAAACTAAATTCTGATGAAAGTGATAGCATGTTTCAAATTGGGATAGAAGCAATGGAGAAAATCCCATCTTCGTATTTAATCAGGAGCAAAATAGCACTTCTTTATCAGGAAACGAAAAATCAAGATAAAAGTCTTTCATACGACATGAATGCCGAGAAAGAAAATCATCTTTATCGAGAGGGCTATTGTAATATGCTGTTTTTTGAAGAACAGTTTGAAAGGATGTACTCTGTAGGTATGAATGAAAAGAATACCCTTGGTTGGTCATCGACGTTTATGAAGCAGGGTCTGGCATTTATGCTTTTGCTGTTGTTTCAAGGAGAAGAATTTCGGGATGGTATGAAGGCAATGCAAGGCAGGGCAAAGTTTGCCTGTGAAATATCTGCTGATAAGTTTTATCAGGGAACGGAAATTAATTCCAAATTAGAGGATAATGAATTGTTTTCACAGCTTTTCAATTCATGGAAGAAAGACGTACAACTGACAGCAGTGGAAACAAAGAAATGGTTAGATAGAATTGAAAAATGGATTGCTGGCAGAGTGACTGGGATTATGGAAGGAAATCACAGAAACTATTATGGAGAGTGTGCTTCTTTTATAGCTGCATTTGGAGAAGTACAGGAGTCTCTTGGTATTCTTGACGCTAAGATGCACATTATGGAGAGATATAAAAGTGAGTATTTCCGGCGAAGAGCGTTCCGCAAGGAATTGGTGGCATATGGAATGAAAAAATAAATGAACCAAAGATATTAAAGCGGTTAAAAGCTTGACGGACTATAAAAAAGTAATCTGCTGATTTCTGCAGCAACATGGTTTGTGATACGATTAAGCGCGATCTGACAATGTTTATTCATTATGAAACTCAAGAATCAGAAGGGAAACAAATAGTTGCTGTAGATATTCAACGTGGCACTGCCCCCCATATTACATTGCCAAAAAAGGGCTACGCCTCCGAAGGTGTATATGTTCGCCAATGGTATTCGTCTGTACCGGCGACAGATAGTGCGATTCGTCGCATGATAATAGCAACAGATGGTGAAAATTATTGATTCGAATGGTATATATACAAATCTTGGACTTCTATTGTCCGATCAGTGCACACACAGTTAAGATTGCTGTTGAAAAATTACTGGATGTCAGCCCTGCAACGGTTAATCGTCTGCTGAAGAAAATGACTGGAAAAAACCTGTTCCTAAAATCTGGACGAGGAAACACTACAAAATGCGTTTCACTTGATTAGTATATTGTGTACTGGTTGCGTTGACATTCCCCATAGCTAACGCAAAGATGGGCAAGATAACAGAAATTAAAAGAAAAGAATCAAAACTTGAAGTTCAGACCTATATAGATAGGTTAAAATATGCAATTAAGAGTGGTTCTGTTACCATTAATTTTCAAAAAGACAGAAATATTGATCAGGGTCGTAATAAGAAATATACAAATAGATATACTATTGGACAATTATTTCCTGATGAAGATGAGGTTGAAGTATTAAAAAGGACTTTTCAGAAATCCTAGACTGGGAAAGAGCTACAATTACAACGTATGAAAACCATCAAGCCCAGGATCGTGCTCATGACGATGTATTAAGAAAAATCAATTCAGATCCTAAATGGTTTCTGCAAATGTTAATTAGAGCTGATTGTACCATTTCCTTTTCTTATGCAGAAAATCTTTCAATACATTAAAAATGTTTAGCTCATCACAATGTGGCGGGCTTTTTGTTTTGCTCAGTAAAAGGGAAAAGTTTCTTTGCAATATAAATCCATATTTCTCAATGTAACACCAAAGATGTTAGATTAAAAGTAAAATAGTTAAATTAAACTTAATATAACAAATTAACTTACAATTTAACAAAAAAGGTGATATATTTAAAGTGTAAATGTTATATTAGGAGGTGATTTCATTGATTGTGGCTGCTGAGCCTTACTTGAAGGAAAATATTGATGAACAGTTAACCTTGAAGCCTTGGGATAAGAAGAATCATTTTCCGCTGTTTTTAAGAAATAGCTATCGTTTTTATGACATGAAGATTCTTGAAACGCAATGTGTTTTAATGGAGGTTCTTCATGAGACACCGAATATCGATCAGCTACAAAAGCACATTAAACAAATTAAGAATATCTCAGAACGTCAAGTGGTTCTATTTTATAAGAGCCTTTCAAGGTATAGAAGAAGAAGTTTAATCGAAAAGAGAATCGCTTTCGTCATTGAAGATGGACAGATGTATTTGCCATTTTTAGGACTTGATTTGAAAAAGGCACAAGAACAAGCCCAGCAAGAAGTAAAACGCTTTACAACACCTGCACAGATTGCGTATTTGTACTTTTTGTATCATAAAGATGAAGTGGTGAATATGACCAGGTTCGCAGAGAAGATGGGGCTTAATTATATGACAGCTTCCAGGGCGCTCAACGAACTGTACCACGCGAATATAATCACTTATGAGGTTGGAGGAAAGACAGGAAGAAGCAAGGAATATAAAAGAATTCCGGATCCAGACTATTTTCTGAATGGAAGGAAATATCTTAAAACACCAGTGAGAAAAACCATCTATACAAGAACAAAACCTTTAGGCGCTTTAAATGCCGGGCTTGACGCACTGGCAGGGTTATCCATGATCAATACGCCCGATCACCCAGTTATGGCAATAGATAAAAAACAGCTCAATGAAGAACAACTAGAAATTGTTAGGAACAAGGATTTGATTAAAGATACGAAGCTGGTTGAACTTCAACTTTGGGATTATGACCCTAAACTGTTTGCAGAAAACCAGCATGTGGATTTACTGTCTTTATACGCATCTTTGAAGGAAGAAACTGATGAAAGGGTTGAGCAAGCACTAGAAGAGGCTTTGCGAGGTGAGCTATGGTACACGGGCTAGAGAAGTTTAAAGAATATTTTGGAGATTATACCAATCAATATGTTTTTATAGGTGGCACAGCCTGTGATCTTCTTATGGATGAACTGGGAGCACCATTTCGAGCCACTAAGGACTTAGATATGGTACTGATTATCGAGGCTCTCGATTCATCTTTTGGAGAGACTTTCTGGAAATTCATTGAAGATGGTGGTTATGAACATCGTGAGAAGAGCGAAGGTGAGCATCAATTCTATCGATTTACGAAACCGAAGGAGGCATCTTTTCCCAAAATGATCGAGCTGTTTAGCAGACAACCTAGTAATTTAGATCTGAAATTTGATACCGGGTTAACGCCGATCCACATCGATGAAAGCATTGTCAGTCTTTCTGCAATACTGCTAAATGACGTTTATTACGATTCGTTGGTGAAAGGTAAACGAACAGTGGATGGTTACTCCATTATTGAAATTGAAACCGTCATTCTTTTCAAAATTAAAGCCTGGCTGGATATGAAAAAAAGAAAAGAAGCCGGAGAGAAAGTGGATTCAAAAAACATTCGTAAGCATAAAAATGATATCTTTAGGCTTTTATCGAATGTGGTTCCTTCCAGCAAAGTTGAAACTGCAGAAGAAATTCAAAAAGATATAATTGAATTTGCAAAGATGATTGTCAATGATAAACCAGATTTAAGGAATTTAGAAATAAAAGGAACTGATCTTGAGGAACTGTTAGAACTACTCAGAGATATTTTCTTAGAAAAATCAGAAGGAAGAGACCTAGTTTTAGATTAACATTTACACCAGTCGAACCTTATTTATAACATTGTTTCACTTATAAAAGATTATTTTGCAATATATTTACCTGTATAATGGTAAAAACATGTGATATGATAGTTTTATCCCGTTGTAGGAGAGAATTAATGATAGAAAGAAGTCAGTATCTCAACAAACTAATACAAGCAATTGATACAGATTTTGTAAAACTGTTGACGGGTGTCAGACGGTCAGGTAAATCCACGCTCCTGAAAATGTTTAAAAAATGGCTCTTAAATAATAGTGTTGATGCATCAGCCGTGATAGAAATCAGTTTTGAGAAGTACGAAGACGAGCAATATAAAAATCAGGATATTTTGCATAATCTGGTAAAAAAGACCTGTCAGAATGCTGAAAAAACTTATTTGTTGATTGATGAGATTCAGGAAATGCCGGAATGGGCTAAAGTGATTAATAGCCTGCATGCCTCATTTAACGTTGATATCTATCTGACCGGTTCCAATGCTAGAATGTTTTCTGGTGAGTATTTAACGTATCTGGCTGGTCGATATCTAGAGATTAAAGTATATCCTTTGTCCTTTGGTGAGTATTTAGATTTTAAAGATGTTCCAAGGCTAGATTTCAAGGCGTCTGACTTTGATGCATACATCATTAACGGATCTTTCCCTGCCTCAGCTCTGAATCAGAATCCAGAACTGAAACAAATTATCAATCAAGGCATGTTTGACTCAATATTCACCCGTGATATCATAATGCACGGTCAAATCAGGGATCCTGGAAATTTTTTCAAAGTAGCTAAATTTGTTTTCGAAAATATTGGTAGCAGCATTTCGGCTAATAACATAGCTAATGCCCTTAAGTCTGAAGGTTCTTCAGTTAAATCTGATACAGTTGACAATTATCTGAAGCTCATGTGTGATGCCTATTTACTCTATCATTGCGAACGATTTGATATAAGAGGCAAAGCCAGACTTCGTACAAACGGGAAGTACTATTGTGTTGATACCGGCATAAGAAATCAGATGATCGGGCTTGATCTATCGAATCGTGGACACATTCTGGAAAATATTGTTTATCTTGAACTTGTTCGCAGAGGATACTCAGTGCTGACAGGTAAAAATGGCACATCAGAAATCGACTTCATGGTGCAGAAGGGAAAAAACAGGTCTTATATTCAAGTCTCCTGGACAATCATGGATGAGCAGACTCGAAAGCGTGAACAAAGAGCTTTTGCTGGATTGCCTGATGCTTACACAAGGTACATCATCTCTATGGATGAGTATGATTTGTCAGAAGAAGGAATCAGGCACTTAAATTTATTTGATTTTCTCTTGTCACGGGTTCCAGATTTGACCGGCAATGAACACTGATTGAAAAGTAAGCGTTAAACCATAATTAGTATAATTCATAACTTATCCATGCTTTTATTTCTTGCTTTATTCACTAAAAGCACCTCCTCATGAAACTCAAGAATCAGAAGGGAAACAAATAGTTGCTGTAGATATTCAACGCAGCACTGAGCGCCCATATTACATTGCCAAAAAAGGGCTACGCCCCGAAGGTGTCTATGTTCGCCAAGGGTATTCGTCCGTACCGGCGACAGATAGTGCGATTCGTCGCATGATAATAGCAACAGATGGTGATAGCTTCGAAGAAATGCGTTCATTGGAACAAAACTTGACCTTTAATACCACTAAAAGAGAGTTTGTACGTCGTAATATCCCAACGGCTAATCGTCTGCTGAAGAAAATGACTGAAAAAAATCTGCTCCTAAAATCTGGACGAGGAAACACTACAAAATACGTTTCACTTGATTAGCATATTGTGTACTGGTTGCGTTGACATTCCCCATAGCTAAAGCAAGGGGTTTTACGACACTATCGATAAATTTTTGTCGGTTGGGTCTAGCATAAATTATTATAACCTCAGTCTATTTTCTCAAACCTGACCGAGCAATGCTTGTACAAAAAAAGATACTACTACGACTGCTGCCGAGATGATAAACCCATGAAGCATGGGTTTAAATCCGCTTTTGGCAAGTTTCGCGAAATCGGTACTCAGACCAATTGCTCCAAGTGCCATTACCATAGCGAATTTGCTGATGGCAGCAAAGTTTGCGGCTGTGTCTGCTATGTTGGCGCTTGTCAGCCAGATTGAGACAGTTCCATAAGCAGATCCGACAGACGTTGTGGCAGCTATTCTCTCAGCTGCGAAATCAAGACTTGTCCTGATAGCTACCATACTGAGAAAAAACAAAATAAACCAGGGAAATATTTTGCCGATTTTGACGTCGGCATTTTTATTATTGCTATCTTTTTCTATGGATTTATACTTTGATACCCATGAGAAAATAATTACAATTGGCACTATGGAGAGAGTTCTGGTAAGTTTAACTATTGTCGCAAACTGACCGGCAGCGTCGGAATAAGCGTAACCGGCGGCAACAACTGATGAAGTATCATTGACTGCTGTACCTGTCCAGAGGCCAAAATTCATATCGCTCATATTCAGTGCTCTGCCTAATACAGGGAAAAGCACAACCATTAACACATCGAAGATGAAGGTTGCCGAAATAGCATAAGCGACATCTGTATCATCGGCATCAATAACTGGCGAAATAGCCGCGATAGCTGAGCCGCCGCAAATGCCTGTGCCTGCAGATATCAGATTAGAGAGTTTCCAGTTCATACCAAAAAAGCGGCCTGCAATATTACCAAGACCGAAGGCAGTGATCAATGTAAACACCATGACTATAAGCGAATAACTGCCGGTGCGCATAACCTGGGTCATGCTCAGTGTCGCACCCATAAGAATGATTGAAAGTTTGAGAATTTTTTTTGAAACGAAATTCAAACCTGCCTGAAAATTAAGCTTTTTTGTTATCAGTGGATAAAACAACATGCCTATCAACATTGCGAAAACGCCGCCGCTTATTATGTTTCCTGAGATAATACCGCTAATCCAGTTGGCAAAAACAGCAAGTAGAGCTGCTGCTGCTATTCCTCCTGCCATTTGCAAATTCCTGCTCATTTATATATACCCTCTTCCATATTCTTTAATTCCAAATCGCCGGCGAAGAGGTTTGAGATATCTAACACAGTTGATTCTAAATTTAGTTTGGCATAAAATCAAATTATTATTAATTATATAATGATAAATAATACTTATGATATATGTGAGGTAAGACAATGCTCGACTACAGAATAGAAACCCTGCTTATTTTGAGTGAAACTCTGAATTATACAAAAACAGCGGGGCTTCTTCACATAACCCAGCCAGCAGTATCACAGCATATTCGTTATCTTGAAAAACAGTACAACTGCAAAATTTTCAAGCAGACAGGGCGAAAGCTCAATATCACCGAGGCTGGATCTCGTCTTATCAGAGCGGCACAAATAATGAGGGCAAACAGCAGGAGAGTTGCAGCCGAACTTATGAGCGAAGATCCGGCAAGACCGCTGCTCAGATTAGGTGCGACAAAAACTATAGGGAATTATGTAATCGCCAAACCTTTAGCAGAATTTATCAAGCTGCATCCTGAATATGATTTGGAGTTGACTGTAGATAATACAAGCGTTTTGCTTAGTAAACTGGATCAGGGAACTCTTGATCTGCTATTTCTTGAAGGTAATTTCGACAAACAGAAATATCATCATGATTTATATCAAGATGAAGATTTTATCGGTGTTTGCAGCCCGGATAATCCTATTGCGTTACTGCCACATGTAAGGCTGGATCAGCTTTTGCCGCAGAGAATAGTTATACGAGAATCCGGCTCAGGTACAAGAGAGATTTTTGAGCAGATTCTGCAACAACGCAGTTATAGTCTTGCGGCCTTTAAAAACACTATTGTTATCAGCCAGTTTGCTGTAATCAAAGAGCTTGTCCAAGCAAATATCGGTGTAAGCTTCATGTATCGCGCGGTGGTGGAAAGAGAGCTGTCAGCAGGCAGTTTATGTGAATTTGCACTCGAGGGCGGTCCATATAAACATGAATTTTCGATTGTCAGATTGCCTGAATCGGTAATTTTACCCGAGATAGAAGCTTTTGCCAATGCTATTTATGCTTTAGCTTTCAGAAAAAATACACCTCTGGAAATTGATGTTTAGTCAAAATTAGAGGTGTATTTTGCAATCTAGTAATTTTCGAAGATGTTTTTAAATTTTCTTTCGCTTCACAAATTATTTTTACCAGATTTTAAGAGTATAAATGGCAGAAGACTATAGACTTAATTTGGCAATTATGCCCAAGTTAAAGTGTTAGAGCAGAATATAAGTGTCATTATTAGTCCGTTTATTATTCCGCCTAAATAAGGATTATTAGTTGCTCTATAAATTTTTCTTGTTATGATTGTTGTTAATGGTATATAGAAAGCGACGGAAATTAACCAAAGAACGAACATGCTTCCTGGATCCGTCCATACCATGTTTCCTGTTAAAAAGAATTTGGAGTATTGAATTGATAGAAGAATCAAAACAGGAAGAGTATTGAAAAGAGAAATAATCGCTGTATTAATCCATTTTCCTTTGCCGTTTTTCATACCGACTTTGTTATAATTCAACGTGTTAGTTGTTACTGATACTGCAACAAAATATATTAAGAATAATACCGCATAAGGGAATAGCGCAGTAGTTACCGTTCTGGAATCAAATGGTTTAACAGCCAATAGCCAAATACGGAAATCTGTCTTGAAGAAGAAATCGGCAAAGAAAACACAACTGTAGGATACTACCACAACTATTAAGGCTAGTAGAACAGTTTTGCCAACATTCTTTAAGTTCATTTTCATACCCATGGAAGATAGACTTATGCCTTTCTTTTTGGCATTGAAATAATAGCTGGCAAGGAGACAAATAATCATGAAAATGCCTGAAATTGCAGCCCAACATCCAATTCCCCAAGGAGAGCTTTGAGGCCAAGGATCTTTAAAAAAGGTGAATGAATTGACATTGTTCATTACTGGTAAGAATATCAGAGCTCCAAATGATGCTCCAACAATTAGACTGCCCCAGAACCATGATTTGCCACCACTTACAAATTTTTGCGGCTCTACAAGTTTTTTTGCTTTCAAAGATGAAAAGAAGTTAGTGAAAATCATTAGAACGGTGAAATTAACAATAAAGATACCAAATCCTACAAATCCTAACAAGTTAAAAAACTCTTTCCATTGCCAAACCTGATTGGTGGATAGAATAGGATTAGGTGCCCCAATTGTTTCTTCAAAAAAATCTATGGTGTTCATTGTGGCTATTTTCGAAAAATGTGACCAAGGATGTGTGATGGCAGGGTTATAGATTACACGAATTGTTTCTTTTCCATCGATTTTCTCACGATAAATTGTCTCGGATAAACGTGTTTCTAATGCTGAAGGGTCGTTGCCAAAATGAAGAAAGGATTGTGCATAATCATATTTTACATAATCTCTGGGAGCAGTAGGATTTCCGTCTTCGCCGGTATGTGACATGAAAAACTCATCATACTGAGCTGCAACGACTCCTACATCTCTATTCCCATATAAATTGAAATATTCTTCATCGTCATTTGTATAAATAGGTTCAAAACAGTTCAGTAAAACAGCAGAAATCAAGTTTGTTCCCATTTCTTCATCTGCTGTTACGGCAGTGTTACAGGACCAGCCACCTAAAGAATGACCGGTAATGCCTATACTGTCTGCATCAACATAGTCCAGAGAAGCGAGCAGTTTTACCGCTTCATACATTCCGTTTAAGACACCACCGATATTGGGAGTGTTCTCAGAAAGTCCATGTGAAGGCATGTCTATTGCAAGCACAACAAATCCTCGTCTCGAAAGTTCGACAAAATTGGCGTCTTGCATTTCGCGATTGTTAAACATTCCATGACTGGCAACTATTGCTGGAGCCTTATTATCGGCAGAAACTCCATCGGGAACAAAAAGATAACCACTTAGAGTAAAACCGGGTTGGGTTTCCCAATTCAAATCTTTAACTGTGACGTTTCCCCATGAATTTTGAATTGAGGATGCAAATACCATACTGAATATCATCAATGCTATTGAAATCAACAACCAAATGGTTGGTTTCTTTTTTGTGTGCTCCATCTTCAATCTCCTTCGTAAAATTAACATATGTTATTTATTGATCTTTTTTTACATCGAGTTGATTAAGCTAATTGAATAATTATTGAGGTTAATCTATTAATTTTCAATCATCTCACTCATTATGATAGAAATAGCCATTGCACCGGCATCTGGATAACTAATACTCCTTTCTGCTAGATAAGTTGCTCTTCCTTTTTTTGCAACAAGGGACTTTGTTACCTCGGCTCCTTCTTTTGCCGCATTTGCTGCTTCCTTAAATGATTCACTTAGAGAAACGCCCTTTGCGACATTTTCTCTCAACGATGCAACTGCAGGTATTAGTGCATCGAGCAGTGTTTTATCTCCTAGCTGAGCACCGCCCTTTTTTTGTATCCCTGCAATTGTTCGTTCAAACATTTCTACAACTTCTTTATCACTTAGCTCGCTTTGACCGGCGAGTGTGCGTGCAGCAGCTTTAAAACCAGAGCCCCAGATAGGGCCTGATGCACCACCACAATTCTCATAAATTACCATAGCACAATCGCTTATGAAAGCTCCAATGTCTTCGGTATTGGCAGAGGGTAAATAATTCAGCACCTCCCTAAATCCCTTTGCCAGAGACATTCCAAAGTCACCGTCACCTGCAGCTGAATCCAGTTCGCAGAAATAGACTTCGTTTTTAATTATTATATGGCACATCAATTCAACATTTCTAATAATTTCCGATATATTAACCGGCATGTAGGCCTCCTTAATTAAGTGCTGCTTCCGAGAAACAAGGAGCTAGCAAATATTTTTTCAATTCTTCGTCGACTTTTAGCAATGTTATTGATGCTCCTGCCATGTCGATTGCAGTCATATAGTTGCCGACATAAGTCTTGAAAATACTTACATTATTATCTTTGAGAATGCTTGTGACATCATGATTGAGTACATATAGCTCCATAAGGGGTGTAGCACCTAAGCCGTTTATCATGACGGCAACTTCTTCATTCTCCTGCAGTTTCATTTCTGCTAAGAGTTTGTCGAGAGTTCTTGTTGCCAAATCATTTGAACTTTCCAGCTGAATCCGCGCAATACCTGGCTCACCATGGATGCCGACACCATATTCCATCTCAGATTCGCCTAGGGTAAAAGTGGGCGTGCCTTTTGCCGGGACTGTGCAGGAGTTAAGTGCGAAACCGAGCGACTTGCAGTTTTTGACAACTTTTTCAGCTATGAGTTTCACCTCTTCAAGTGATTTGCCCATTTCGGCAGCTGCACCGGCAATTTTGTGGACGAGCACAGTGCCAGCAACACCTCTCCTGCCAATAGTATAGAGACTATCTTGCACTGCGATATCGTCATTTACATAGACTTTTGCCACGTTTACATCGTCATCTTCTGCAGCCATCTCAGCAGCCGAATCAAAATTCATGCAATCGCCTGAGTAGTTCTTGATGATAAGTAGGGTTCCCTTTTGGCTCTTAGAAGCTACAATTGCATTATAAATTTGTATGGTTGAAGGTGATGCAAAGACATCGCCACATACAGCAACATCAAGCATACCTTCACCTACAAAACCAGCATGTGCTGGCTCATGTCCGCTGCCGCCGCCGCTGATGAGAATTACCTTATCGGTATTCAGGTTATTGCGGCATATGAATTTATATCTGGTGTCCAGTTTTAGATCTGGCCGCGCATCGACAATCCCCTTACACATTTCGATAACAGTGTTTTCTGGTTTGTTAATAATCTTTTTCATTGTTTTATCTCCGTCTTATACTCTCGACCAATTTGATCTGCAACAATTATTGCTGCAGCAACAGCATCGGTGGTGATGGGAAAAGCCATATTATGCACCGATTCCTCAGGTATACAGGTTTTCTCAGCAACCTGCTGCAACTGATCATCCGTAATCTTGTCAACACCAATATCCTCTAGACATATGGGCAAGCCTACAGACAGACAGAAATCAAGTACTTGCTCAATTTCAACAGAAGGAGCATTCTCCAGAACCAATTGAACCAGAGTTCCGAAAGCTACTTTCTCACCATGGAAATACTGATGTGTACCCTCAAGCACTGTTAATCCATCATGCACAGCGTGAGCAGCTGCTAAACCTCCACTTTCAAAACCAAGACCAGACATCAGAACATTTGCTTCAATAATATTTTCTAGTGCAGCAGTGACTCTATTACAGTCACATGCTTGTTTAGCCTTCAAACCATCATCCAGCAGAGTCTGATAACAAAGCTTGGCCAGTATAAGAGCTGTATTAGTACCAACTGACTTAAGATTCTCATCCTGATTTGCACCACAAGGCAGTCCGGCATTAACATTTGCAAAAGACTTGGCGCAGGCACGTGCTTCAAAATAGGTTGAGAGTGCATCCCCCATGCCGGAAACAAGGAATCTTGTAGGAGCAGAGGCAATAACGGTAGTATCGATTAGAACAACATTAGGATTTTGCTTGAAATAAGCATAGTCTTCAAAAGATCCGTCTGGTGTGTAGATAACTGCAGAATGGCTTGTGGGTGCATCTGTAGCTGCAATTGTGGGGACAATAATTAGTGCATCGCCCTCAGCAACACATTTGGCAGTGTCAATCGCTTTTCCGCCACCAAGCCCAATAATACAATCACATTTTTTCTCATCAGCTACTTGTTTGAGACGGGCGATTTCCTCACGTGAGCATTCCCCACTGAATTCGCTTTCGACAAAAGTTATATCGTGAGATTTAGCCGTTTTAGTCAATTGAGACTTAACTCGATTTACATCATCTCTATGTGCAATCAATAAACCTGATTTACCAAATGATTCAACGAAGTATCCTAGATTTAATATCTCATTCTCTCCCTGTATATACTTAGTAGGGCAAATGAATGATTTTCTCATGTTAATTTCCTCCTTTGGGCTATCTGACTAGTTAGGAATTCCATGTTTTAATTTTAGGTTGTACAGCAGACTTGTTACAAGAGAGGGTTATGTGTATAATTTGTAATTATGAATGGTAATTTCATGATGTTTTTGTTTCTTATTATAATTGTGTGATATAAAATGTGCATATATACAACTTTTTGGTGGGATGTTTTGTGCTATGTGTCTAGCGATAGTTTCTGTTCAATTATTTGAAGAAGCTACAACTAATTGGCAAAATATTCAGAATAGTCAAGAGATAAGAAGGGCAATTATGATTGATAATCTACATATGAGATTAAATCAAATATTAAATCTTGATAAATGGCAGATGTTGCAAGATTCTTTGGCTGAAGCAACAGGTCTTGCTATAATCACGGTAGATTATAAGGGTAAGCCGATTACTAAACATAGTGGACGGCGCAAATTCTGTGAATTTGTTCGCGATAGCTCTGAATTATCACAGTATTGCCAGAAATGTGATTCGAGAGGTGGTCTTGAAAGTGTAAGGAATCAAGCTCCCTATATTTATTTGTGCCATTGTAATATCGTTGATCTTGCCATACCGATAACAATCAATGACAATTATATAGGAGCAGTAATGGCAGGCCAGGTAAAACTACATCCAAAAGAAGAGTCAGACAAATTAGAAAAGATACTCAATTCACCTTCGAGAACCATGTTCTCATCACCAAATTTGAAAGTGCTATATGATGAATTGCCTTATTTGCCACTTGATGATATCTATACAAAAGCACAAATGCTGTTTAGGTTATGTAACTATATTGTTGAGGAAGCAATGAATAAAAATATTATTCTTAGGCTGTACGAAGAAACTTTGCCAAGACGCCACAGGAATGAATTACAACCAATCGAAAATATTGAGCAGATAAAAAAGGAGCTTAACAGCGCCGTCACAAACTCATATATCAAATCAGTTTCAACCGGCTCTTTTGAATGTAAAAATTCAGTACTTAAACCAGCATTTGAATACATATATCATAATAGGAACGAATCACTTTCTCAGAAGAAATTAGCCGAATTATGCCACATCAGTAACGGACATTTTAGCAGATTATTTATGAAGGAAACAGGAGAAAGTGTTACGTCATTTATTGCAAAGCAGAAGATAGATTGGTCTAAACAGTGGCTTGAGAAAACAACTCTCTCAATATCTCAAATTAGTGATAGTCTAGGCTTCAGCTCCCCAGGCTATTTTATAAAGGTATTTAAAAAGCACGAAAACATAACTCCTTTAGTCTACAGAAGCTATTACCAGAAAAAGTAACCATTTAAAAAGCCGACATTGTTCTGCCTGGTAGTTGAGTGAGTTTTTGAGCAATCAGTAGCTGAAAAGTCAGGAGAATTTCATTGTGAAAAAAATTAACCAGATTTTTCATAAGATCTCTTTTGGAAATAAGATTTTTATTCTAAATGCGATGATATTTATTGTTGCTCTGTTTGTGTTGTCAATCTCTGCCAGTCAAGTCTCTACTCGAGCAATTATGGATAAAGCTCAGAGCAGTGCTGTAAGGGAACTTCGGCTCATCGACAAGAATCTTGAAACTATGGTCAAAAGTATCGAGGATTATCTAAGGATGATATCATCTGAATATCGTCTGCAACAAACTTTGCTCTCGATTGATAAGAATAAGAAGAATGGTTTAGAGGAATTACCTCTTGAGACTATCAGGATAAGTTCACTTATGTCATCTATAGTCAGTAATATTGTTGCACCTAGCACACAACTTGTTGGTTCAAGTATTTTAATTGAGGATGAAGTTGTATATAGCGGGTATACTTTAGGTAATTTTGATCCTATCCAAGCACTTGGACATGAATACTTCGAGAAAATTTCAGACTTGGGCAGGCCGGTATGGACCAGCCTGTTCACATTGCCATATGATTCAGGAACGACCAAGAATGCTTTTGCTGTCGGCAAAGCGATTATTGATAAGGATACCGGTATAGAAACTGGTACAGTAGTTGTTTTTGTTGATGAAACTAATATATCGAAAATATATTTGGAAAATAAAACGAATGAAGCTGATAGATTTTTTATTGTTAATTCAGATGGTGTTATAGTTTCTTCAAATGAGAAAACTGATCTGCATAAGCCTGCTGATATAATTCTAGGAATAACCGATGCTGAGTATACTCAATTGATCAATGAAGGCAGCAGAATAATTAAGTCAAATGGGACCCCATATCTGTATTCAGCGCATCATTATAAGGATTTTGACTGGGATGTTGTGAGTATAATATCTTTGGATGAAATTATGCAGGAGAATAGAAATATTACAAAAGCACTCCTGATTGTTACTTCCCTTTGTCTTTTTATGGCATTTGTACTGTCTTACTTCATATCCAATCGTTTAGTTAATCCCATTATTCGATTGACAAATACTACGAAGGATATCATAAAAGGTGATATGAGTATTCGCGCCCGAACTGATGTCGGCGGTGAAGTGGGCATACTGACCGAGGGTTTTAATAATCTGATGGATCGAATAGAGAGTCTGATCGATGAAGTAAATCAGGAAAATAAAAAACAAAGAGAGATGGAGTTCCGGTTATTGCAATCTCAAATCAGCCCGCATTTTTTATATAATGCGCTGGAGACAATTAATTCATTTATAACATTAGGCATGCTGGATAAGGCAAATGAAACGGTCAATAATCTTTCGCAATTCTATCGTATCTGTCTTAGCAAGGGCGATGATATTATTTCAATAAGAAATGAGTTGAAGATTACCTGCAGTTATTTAAATATTCAGAAATTTCGTTATATGGAATTTATGGATTTTGAGATGGATGTAGATGAGAACATTAACAATTATAGTATTCCTAAGCTTACCTTGCAGCCGATCGTGGAAAATGCCATTTATCATGGTTTGAAGAAAAAAAGCCAAAAAGGACTTTTAAGTATAAGGGGATATTTAAAAAATGATGAAATAATCATCGAAATTACCGATGATGGGGTCGGTATGTCATCAGATAAAATATCACGAATTTTGAATGCTGAGGAATCTGGCAGTTCCAGTTACGGTTTGAGCAATATCCAGAACCGTCTGCGTTTGAAATATGGTAATAAAGGCAGAATAGAGATTGAGAGTATTGAAGGGTCAAAGACTACCGTCTCTGTACATATTTTGCCCATAAAGCTGTAAATGAGGTTGCGTGGAGGGGATTACATCATGCTTAAAGTATTTATCGCTGATGATGAATTTTATTTCAGACAGGCTCTCAAGGAGTCCATTGACTGGACAGAAAATGAATTTGTTATTTGTGGTGAAGCCAATAACGGCGATGACACGCTGTCACAAATTAAATTGATGGAGCCAGATATTATTCTGCTTGATATAAATATGCCGATGCTAAATGGGCTTGAGGTCATGCAAATCATCAAGGAAGAAAAATTTAAGTGTAAAGTTATAATTATCTCAGGGCATGATGAGTTTAATTATGCTTTACAAGCAATAGAGCTGGGAGTTCACAGCTTCATACTAAAACCAGTGAATAAGGATAAGCTTTTAAAAGCTCTTATAGAGATAAGAGAACTGATTGATCAGGAAAAAAATATCTCGATAGAGATGGATCAGCTTAAGGAGCGCATAAGTCAAAATCAACCCTTAATACGCAATCAAATGCTGAATATGCTTCTATATGGAAACAGCAGTTTGACACAGGAAATGCTAGCTCGAAAGATCAAATATTTGGAGATTGATCTGCTTTTGCCCAGATTGATGGTTGTAGCTGTTGAAATAGATATAAGTAATAATCAAATATGGGATGAAGCTGAAAAGGCTCTCTGGACTCAGGCGGTGAATGATATCATTGAGCATTCAGTTCTGGATAAAAATCATGGGGCGATATGCACTGACAATTACGGTAAAACATGTATTATTTTAGGCTTTGAGCAAGCTTCTGATGAAGATATTTTGGCAAAAGTTATACCTCAACTGTTTCAGGTTAGGGATGCTGTCGCAGAACATTTGAGTTTTACAGTAACCATAGGTGTAGGAGGTATTTGTAATAAGCTTGAAGAAATCAAAGTATCCTATAATGAAGCAGTAAACGCATTAAGCAATAGAATTATTGTTGGCAATAACAAGATCATACCTTTTCATGCGATATCTGACAGGAGTCTGTCCGAAGTTTATTATACTACAGTTTATCGGCAGCAATTGTTGATTGAAATGAGACTTTGTGAGATTGAGCGAAGTTATGAACTTTTGGATCGTATTTTCGGAGAGATTAGATTAAGATGTACCAGTTCAGCACTACTTAGAGTTACATGCATAGACATAATTTCTACATGTCTTGAACTTTTGGCCGAGATGAAAATGGATGCTGAGGAGTCTGGCTTGAATCTGGTTGATGCTATACAGGAACTGCAATTTATTCACCGTATCGAGGATATGGAAAAATATGTCAAAAACAAAATCAGTTATATAGTCGCGGCTATCTGCAGAACGAAAAAAGCCACATCTTCAAGTTTTGTGGGTAAAGCTTTGAACTATATTCATCAAAACCATTCAGATCCAGAGCTTAATCTGAAAGAAATTGCAGAAAATGTATATGTTAATTATGGACATCTCTGTTATTTGTTCAAGCGTGAAACAGGGGTAACAATGAATGATTATATATCGGATTATAGATTAAACAAGGCAAAAGAACTAATTGACAATGGCTATGATTATGTCATGGATATAGCAAATCAAGTTGGATTTAGTAATGCGAATTATTTTGGCAAGTGCTTTAAAAAGCGTTTTGGAATATCTCCGAGAGCCTATATTGAACAGATTCAGGTTAACAGCCGATAATTTTACCTGTGAGCCGATAATAGAACCTTTACCTTCATTTTCTGAAAATGTAGCATGATATACAGTTGTACCGGTTCTAATAATAAATGGAGGTTAGGGTTCATGAAGAGAAAAAAATTACTGAGTATTCTGATTATTTTGACAATGATTCTGATGCTCGCGTCCTGTGGAAAAGTTGAGACAACAGGTGAGACAAGCCAAGGTTCGACAACTGAGGATGCTGCAAATGATCAAACAACAAATGATGAAACAACAAATGATGAACAGATTACGCTGAGGCTTCTGACTCTCAGTACTGACGAAAACAGAATAGCTATTATGAATGACTATATCGCTCCTAAGATCAAGGAAGCATTTCCGAACGTAATTATTGAGTTTGAGGAAGGCGGCGGTGGAGAAGATTACAACAACAAGGTTAAGACATATAATTCAACCGGTGATCTGCCTGATGTTTGGTATTCAGATGCTACATTTGCATCAGCCGTTATGACTGCCGGAAATATGCTTGATATGACTTCTTATGTAAAAGAAAGTGGATTCCTTGATAAATGTGCTGTTCCGGAAGCAATGTACTACAAGGGTGGTATCTATGCTCTAGGTTCTGGTGCTGACACTTATTTCACACCAAGAATATTCTATAATAAAGCAATTTTCGAAGAGTGTGGTGTTACGGTGCCGACAACTTTCGATGAGCTGCTGAATGTCTGTGCCACTATTGCAGATAAAGGATATACTCCTGTAACTACTGTCGGTAAAGGCGGCTGGGCTCCTAAGCTATTCTTGTTCCAATCCATGGTTACAATTGAAGATCCTCAGGTTATGCTTGACCTGCTGGATAATAAGACTGATTTTTCCAATCCCGTTATTTTTAATGCACTTGATAGAATTGATAAGTTAGCCGAGAATGGAGCTTTCCCTGAAGGTATTGCAATGCTTGATTATGGACCGGCAAAAGAAATGTTCACATCAGGTCAGGCTGCTATGTACTGGATGTTTACATGGGAACTGCCAAGTCTTGATGCTCTGGAAGATATTGATGTAGACTTTTTCCCATGGCCGGCTGCTGGCGATGCCTATGATCCTAATGATGCTATCCAATACTGGGGATCTCCTGTGAACGGATACTCTGTTTACAGTAAGAGCGAGCATCCAGAGATGGCAGTGAAGTTAGCCGAGTTTTGTGCCTTGCAGGACGCTCTGTTCTATCAGGCTAGTGGTACGCTTGTTACTCTGGATACCGGAGAAAAAATGGTTGACCAGTCACCTCTGATGGTTAGAAATATCGATCAATACAGTGGCTGCAGCAAAAAAATTGCCTCATTAACACTAAACGGTATGGACGCAGCAACTAATGCTGAGTTTGAAACACTCGGAGCTAGTTTGTTGACAGGCGAATTCTCAGCGCAAGAATTTGTTGATGAGTTCGGACCAATCTGGAAAGATAATACATACTTCGATTGATTTTAATTAGCATGCCTTATGATAAAAGCTCTTCTTATAGAGGTTAATAATCCGGGAAGAGCTTTTATCTATGCGTACTTATTGAAGCGCTATGGCTGTTTCCTAATGGATTCAAAATACAGGTATACAAAATGAATAAATTTTTTAGCTCGAAATTAGCAATATTTGTTTTCGCATTTCCAGCACTGCTGCTTTTTACTACTTTCGTTGTTTATCCATTGATTCCACAGGTGTTGATAAGTTTTCAAGAGCATGATGGATTTGCTATGCATAAGTGGGTAGGTTTCAACAACTATATCCAGACATTGACGTCAAAAAACTTCTGGTCGGCAGAAAAAAACACAATGATTATTGTGCTGCTATCAATTTTTGTTGCATTGCCGATCTCACTATTTCTTGCTCTGGTGCTTGATTCTCAATCAGAGCGCATCAGAAGATTTTTCAAGGCGTCAATACTATTTCCAGCAGTTTTATCTGTCACGGTTATATCCCAGATGTGGGTTGCAATATATGAACCCAGATGGGGCGCTCTAAATTCATTTTTGCGTAGTATCGGACTTGATGCATGGACACGTTCCTGGCTATCAGAAAAAGAAACAGTAATGTTCTGCATAGCTTTTGCATTTCTCTATCAATATGTGGGTCTTAATGCACTTCTTTTTTATTCCGGTATCAAATCAATTCCCAAATCATACTTTGAAGCTGCGCGTATCGATGGTGCGGGATTTTTGGCTGCATCGATCAGGATAACCATACCGTTATTGCAAGAGGTTATCAAATATGTTCTGGTAATATCGACTCTTGGCTCAATGGGTCTTTACTCCTATATACGAGTTATGACTTCAGGAGGACCTGGGCGTTTATCCAGAACTGTTGTATACGAGATGTTCTTCACAGCTTTTTCAAAATCTGATTTTGGAATTGGCAGCGCCATTGCGGTTTTGTTTGTGCTGCAATGCTTATTTGTTAGTTTTGTGATCAATCGTTATGTTGCAAGAGAAAAAATAACGTATTAAATAATAACGTATTAATAGAAAAGTGAATTGGTGATTATGAGAATTTTATCAAAAGGGCTTAAGAAATTATTTTTTGTGTCGGTGGGAGCAGCTTTTCTATTTCCGCTGTTCTGGATGATTTCCTTATCACTTAAGTCTAAATCTGAAGTATATGTGAATCCTTTTGGGCTGCCAAAAGAATGGTTGTTTTCAAACTATGCCGAGGTTTTAGAGAAGTATAGTATCTTCTCGTATTTTAAGAATAGTCTTATTTATACTGGTGGTACGATTATTATTACTTTGCTTCTTGGAGGGATGTTGGCGTACTGTCTGAGTCGTATGCGGTGGAGGGCAAACAAGCATGCACTTAGCTTCATTGCAATGGGCTTAATTGTTCCCGTTGAGGTCGTTATGATCCCCTTATATATGTTAATTGGGCAAATAGGTATCAAGGATACATATTGGGGACTTATTTTACCTTATTCCGCGTTTAGTCTGTCATCTTGTGTTCTGATGATGTATGCGTTTCTTAGAAATCTGCCAACTGAGCTTGAGGAAGCCGCTTGCATTGATGGCTGTAGTATCTATCGCTGTTATTTTTCGATTATACTTCCCAATATCAAGCCCGCTCTCTTTATACAGGCTGTTTTGATATTTATGCGTATCTGGAATGAATTTGTTCTGGCTCTCATAGTTGCCGGCCCGGAAAAACTACGTCCCTTGTCGGTTGGTTTGATGAGCTTTTTTGTCAGTATAGGTGTTTCACACTGGGGGCTGATAGGCGCTGCTATGATCATAACAAGTTTGCCAACAATAATTGTATACCTGTTTGCGAATGAGCAAATTGAACGTTCGTTAACAGCGAGTTCCATGTTGAAATGAGGAAGTTGTCAAATAAGGAAGAGTTCTAATTTAGGTTTCTTTCTTCATTTGCATTAGAAAAATCAATAGCCGGATTTAGAGTGCTTTCAATAAAAGTTTGAGAGATGGTGCCCATTTTGTGATTGTCTTCCACCATACCGTTTTTCATCCATGTCATCAGTAATTGAAACATGCCTCCTTATTTCCTGAGCAAAGAATATCCTGGCAGATGTCATCATTTTTAATGTAATAAATTAACAATTATTGATATAATAAAAAACATACTAAAAGCAAAACTATTTTAACAAACATTTATGTATCGAAATTAGCTTTCATGCGAATTTTCAAGGTAATAGGGAGGTAAAGTAGTGCTTATTAAATATGTAATTTGCGTGTTCTTTTGCGTTTTTCTTATTGCTGGCAGCATTTCATCTACACTAGTTTATAATGGCAATGCAAAATGACTAATTTGCAACGCTTGGGAATTATGATTTATATACTCGTCATCATACAGAATGTTGCTACGTTGACGATTTTTTTTGTTCGAGTTAAACCTTCTGCTGCACGTCGTAGTTTAGTTATCAGTCAGTTTTCTATAATCTTATGGTTGTTTTTAGGAGTTTTTGAAATTTTATTTCAGCGCACTGAATTTCTTCCTGTTATAGTGCGTGTGATAATAATAAATCTTTATTTTATTGGTCCGTTATGGTTTATTTGTACGCTATATATATTAAAGTTGTTTTCCAAGCATTTGCGCTGGATTCGTTGGGTTGTACTTTTTCCGGCTTTTATTTCTGCTTTACCTTCTTTTTTTGATCAATTAAGCCATCTTGCGATTCGCCGAATTGAAAATATGGAAATTGTAGCAGACTGGGGAATAATACTATATATTAATACCGGTCTGCTATTTGTTTATATCTTAACCAGTTCATTACTGATACTGCTATATTCGAGCAGAGAGCGTCTGAATTTTTGGATTAGATTATTACTGGTACTTTCAATGTTTATACCTGTTGTAACGATTATACTTAATCATTACAGTCTAATTCCAGATGCAGGTATTAATAGCGTGCCTGTAACATTAGCTTTTTTTACTGCCATTATTGCCTTGGCAATTCTTCGCTACGAGATGATTGATATTCGACCAGCTGCTTCATATGCAGTATTTAGAAATATTCATGAAGCAGTTTTGATAATTGATCGCAATGGGAATATCTTAGACCAAAACCCAGCAACTCAAAGTTTTTTTTCTGAGTTCCAGACGCCTGAAACACCACAAAATTTGCCCGATTTTCTCAAACTTCTTGGAGAAGCTTGCGGAGACAGTACGATTCAGAAGAAAATCTGCGAATCATTAAAATATAGAAACCCTCAATTTTTAGATGACCCCGTCAAGTTGCTGCAAAAAAATGGTTCAATTATCGAGCTTAGCTGTTCTGTTTTGCCTCTGTTTGATGAGCACAATAATAGTTTACTAGGTCATATTATTTGCTTTAGTGATGTAACTATTTTGCGTGAGGCAACTATCAATGCTGAAAGAATTCGTTTGGCTAGTGATTTACATGATAACATAGGACATAGTCTCAATTCGATTAGCTTGAATGTTGAATATGCACTTAGCCAGCAGTTGTCAAGAAATCATATATCTTCGATGCTTAATATAGCGTATGAAAGAAGTCAGCAGGCTTTGCTTGATCTTCGTCGTATTGTCGAAGAACTTAAGCCAATAGATATAGATTATTTTGGGCTTCTAGATTCGTTAGAACAAATGTCTTCGCGATACAATCATTTGCCTGTCAATATTCAATTATCTTTTGAGGGTGTTAATGAGGCTCTCATTCGACAGACTCAAACTGGTGAATCAATTTACTTTATTTGCATGGAAGCTGTAAACAATGCGATCAGACATGGTAAAGCACAATCCATAGATATTATTTTAGCTTATCGCCAAGGTCGGATTCTACTGCTAATTTCTGATGATGGTCAGGGAGGTGAAAAGCTTGTCGAAGGGAATGGCCTAAAAAATATCAAGCGACGTGTTTGCTCTTTAGGTGGTATTTGTGAATATGGTTATATTTCTGAGGGAGGGTTTAATATAATGATCAATTTGCCGGCTAAACAGGTAAAAGAAAAGGGGTTCATCAAATGATTCGTATACTGATTGTAGAAGATGAAAGAGATACCGCAAATGCCCTGAAGCTAAATCTTCATGGCCGTGATGATATCTATGTTTTAGGATTGGCATACAATGGACAACAGGCAGTTGACATGTGCAAGGTATATAAGCCGGATTTAGTGTTGATGGATATTCAGATGCCGGTTATGAGTGGCATTGAGGCTTGTCGAATTATTAATCAGGAAAACTCTTCAGTAAGAATTATATTTTTAACATTATTTTCAGATAAAAATTTGATTGATGGAGTTAGAGGCCTTAAAAATAATGGATACATACTTAAAGGCAGACCTATACCTATCATAATAAGTTGTATTAAACAGGCGATGATTGGACTTCATGTTATCGATCAAATAGTTGCAGAACGCCTTCATGAATCTCAATTCAGCTGTCATATCGAGCCGGCTGAACAGCTAAAACTTGAATTGCTAACAGCGAGTGAAAAAAGAATTATTCACCTTATTGTACATAGCAAAACAACATTAGAAATTTCAAAGGCGTTAGAGTTGTCTAATGGAACTATACGTAATCAGATATCCGAAATTCTCTACAAACTAGAGTTGCCAAACAGCAAAGCATTGGCTGTTTGGGGATTTAAAATGGGTTTGTAGGCAACTTGTACAAAGATTTGCTTAAAATATTTTCAAAAGTTTTCCTACACATGACTTTTGTCACTTTACCATCAATACAAAGATATTTATGATTATTATAATGTAATTTGTACAAAATTATTTGGAATTGCTATTGAGATGGGTAAGGAGATTTGATATGTATTGTTCAAATTGCGGTATGAAAATGGATGAAAATGAGGTATGTGTAAATTGCCAGACTCAGACAGCAAGAGTTTCCTCAACACAAACCATTTCTATACCTAATCATGTAACAGCATCAATTGCCGATAAAACTCGCACCAGTGCGAATATCTGGACGGTAATTGGTATCATGCAGATATTTTTAGGCTTGTTTATGCTAATTTTTGGCGTTGGCATTATTACTATTTTAATTGGTATTTGGAATCTTGTTGCGAGCGGAAATAATCGCCAGTTGGCTCGTCAGATTGATGCCTGTAATAACCCTCAAGCGGGAGCCATGATTGTTGCAGCTTTTGATCGGTGTTTGACTATTCATATTATATTTATATTTATCAATTTATTTTTTGGTGGTGTTATTGGTGTAATCGGCAACCTTTATCATATAAGTCTGCGCAGCGAAGTGCTCAGCAAACGGCAGATGTTCGGGGTAATGTAATCTGCTGCTATTCTATTATCATATTTGATCAATTTTGAATCTGTTGAGGTTACCAAAGAAACACGGAATATATATCGGTGCAGGGGGGAATTATGTTTTGTACAAATTGCGGATTTAAGCTGAACAAGGAAAATGCATTTTGCCCAAGTTGTGGAACCAAGAGAGAAGTAGAAAATTCGTCTACTACAGTTAGTGACTCTAGCAGCATACATTATGATTCAGAGCTTACCCTGAATCAGCAAGAGGTAGAACCAAATACAATCGTGGAGTTTTCCTCTGAAGAGCCTTTACAGCCAAATATTGAGAGTGGCACTGAGCGAGGAACATATAATGCTCCAGAAGAACTGAACAGTAAACCTGATAATTTTGCAAATAAACCTTTATGGGTAAAAATTAGCATTGCTTCTGTTTTGATATTTTTAGTAGTGATTTTCGTTTTTGTGTCCGTGCAAGCAAGTCCAGTAAATAAATATAAACGGGCATTTAAGGATGAAGATCTTAGTCGTATGAATAGTATATATATCGAACATATCAGGGATAGCGAAACTAGTCTTGAAAAAATTATAAATTATCTTGAAGCAGAAGCAGAGAATGTTATTGATCGTTTTGAAAATGAAAAAATAATTTATGCCGAGGCATATGATCAGTTGCAGTTTATATATAGTTCTAATATGCTGTCACATTTTTATCTGGATGATGTCTGGCAACGTCTTAATTATGCTTATGAAGCACGTTCAAATTATGAGCAAGGGAAAGAAGCTCTGGATAGTGAAAATTATCAAGATGCCATAATTTATTTATCTCAAATTAGTTCTGAGAGTAGCTACTATGAAAAGGCAAAAAAAGACTTGTTTGTTGCTAGGGAAGCATATCGAGATCAGGTGTTGGCAAGTGTAGATGATTTTGTCAAAGACAATGACCTAGATTCTGCTATTTATGTACTGAACAATGCAATCTCTCGTTACCTTTCAGAAGATATTCAGATCATACAGCGTAACATTGAGGTTATGGCTTTGCATGAAGAGAATAAGATTAAAGAAGTAATTGAGCAGGCTAGATCGTTTAGCGAACCTTCTGATTCATTAAACAGATTGAGAGAAGCGCGAAATACATATCCTGATAACAAATCTTTAGAAAAAGAGTTTGATAAATATCTTGAACTATACATAGATAATCTTATTAATTATGCCAGCGGTCTTGTGGAACAGGGCAATTTGTCAGGTGCCATAGACTTTTTCAATGGTGATTTTGCATTTGTTTCCAGTGATGATCCAAGAATTGAAACTGTTCGATCTGGTTATATTGAAACATATGTAGGAAAAGTTATAGATGAATCAGAAGTGAAATTTCAAGAGGAAAAAGATTATGAAGGTGCCTTTAGCGTAATAAATAGTGCGGTTGCACTCCTACCTGATAATCAGGAATTGCAAGATAAAAAGGCTGAACTAACAGACCGCATGCCTATTTTTCTGAGTGATATGGATTATTTTGATAAAAACATTAATATGTATATAAATGATTTTTCTGAGATGAAAGATAATTTAGGAAATGAGTACATTACTAGCATGGATTTTTCTAATGGCGAATATGTTGAATATTTTCTAAACAATCAGTATAAAAATATTAGTGGTGTTGTTGCTGTGCCGTTTAGTAGTCGTGACAAACGGGGAGAAGGTGAAATTGAAATATATGGAGATAATATACTTCTCTTCAAGTCAGACAGATTTAAAAGAGGGAGTCTACCACAAGAATTCAATCTTGATATTACAGGTATAGAAATGTTGCGAATTGAACATGCGTATTATGATGATGGGCTTTTTTATTATCCATTTGCTGTCATCTGGGATGTGGTGTTAACAAAATGATTAAATTTGTAAATTTAAGTTCATGTAAAAAAACTATTTTCATTATTTTAGCTGCAGTTGTATTCGGTGTTGCCATAATACTGCTTGCGATTTTTATAATTCCGGGATTGCTAACCAGTTCAAATCAGAGTGTTGAGAATGACATTAAATCGTACATTGCACAACTAAACACCGATCTCAAATACGATTATGTGGCCGAAAATGAATTGCTGGATTATTTGCATGAGACCTATACACTTGAAATCACTTCGATCAATAAAGATGAAAGCGGATCGATTGCACAATGCAAAATTTCCTCTCCGGATATGACAGTTGTCCTGGACGAGGTCTATCAGGAACTCGAGACACAAGATGCCGAGATCTTCTTTGAAGATGTGCAAAAACTGATTATGATGGCTATCCGGGCTGCGCCTTTTTTAGAAACTGATGTGGCAGTGACTCTTATTGCTGGGGAGAACGATCAGGTTATACCCGAGATCAGTGAAGCGCTGCTGGATGCGATCTATGGTGGCCTGATCAGCTATGCCTACGATTTTTTGAAATGAGTCGAACGAATGGAGAGTAGTTGTGCGTAAATATATTGTTCGAATTATCAGCTTTATCCTAATAGTCAGCTTTTTGATGTTAACACCGCAAAATATCATTCATGCGGAACCGGCTTTAGAGGTATCATCTATCCAGATTAACACTGGTGAAGATTCTGATCCTAAATCTTACTCCGTAATTGTTAGACAAAATGAGCTATTCATAAAATCACGCGATCTTGAGGCGATAACGCGCTTTCGTGTTGGTAGGACACAGGATAAGCGGCTAATGTTTATGCTTGGTCAAAAACAGGTGTTTGTTGATCCAGGCCAAAAAACATTGACATTTCGTGGATACACTACAACCATAAATGAACCGATATACCATGAAAAAGATTTTTGGCTGCCAATGTCACAATTACTACCTTGGCTAAATACATATTGTAATGTTGAAGATGGAATATTAAGTGTTACATCGGATCCGATTTCGATCTGGGAAGTAAAAAATTCATTGGATCTGAACCTAACAAAATATCTGTTTGATGTCGAGGAAGAGTATAACGGTCGTAAAAGTGCTGCAATTCAAATGTTTTCCATGTTTTTGTTTGACACTATTTTAAAAGGGCGACTGTATCGTGCAATACCATATAAAGGTGACAGTTTGCAGGATTATATTACCTATATGGATACATTTCGTGAGTTCGCAGTGGATGATTATCTTAAACTTGAAACGGTTGAAAACACGGTCAGTTTGCTGGATGGCTTTGACAAGATCAACACGATCACGAAGTATTTTCAAGAAAATCTGTCAGGTGCTTCTAATGATGCAGGTAATATATTGGAAGAGGTTTCTGAAGCACTTGGGGAAGTAAATGAGGCAAGTGACCTTCTCAAGTTAGATGTAGGTAATGCATTGGGAAAGGTGTCTGAAACATTGGAGGAAGCAAATGAGGCAAGTGACATTGTCAAGTTAAAGGAGTTGGCCTCTGCGATGACATACATTGAAGCGTCTTACCTGACATCAGAGGAATACTATCTTACATTCAAATATGTCTATAGAGCTGACAAACCTGGACGTACACTTACAGTAGCCCAGGAAGCGGCCAAGCAATCCTACAAGATTTATCGGAGCGTGCAGGAGGCTACTGAATATGCTATAAAGGATTACCTGTTCAACAGTCTGCTGTCAAGCCTTGAGAGTGGTGCTGAAAAAAAACTGCTTGATAACAAAGTGATCTATCTGAAAGCAATTGATACGGTTCTGGGACTAACTTGGCCTATTAACAAGGCTGCGCAGGAAACCGCCCACCTGCCTGTTTATGTCAATATTCAGCATGATGCGCTTGACAGCTACCACCAATATGAGAGTAAAGCTAATCCTGCGCAAGACGATATAACTGCTATACGCTTATCTGCGATGATGTTTCTTAAAGCAGGGAAAAAAGCAGTTGAGGCGAAAGAGGCACTTCTCGACCGTTTCGGTGGGAAAGGATTAATGGATTGGCGTTTGCAGGAATACAATGAACTGCTTAGTTTGTTTGCTCTTTCGGCAGCCGCTACCGTTAATGACTCCGCGTCAGATAAAAAGGAAATAAGCAATACGCTTCTGCAGTTGTTTGAGACAATTACAATCAGCAAAGAAGTAAAAGAGGAATCTGGTATTATTGATGAGCAAGGGGAGAGCTTTTACAATTTGATCGACGGCATGATTGATTGTGAAATTTTTTATTATTTACAAACTCAGGAAGCTTACGGTCATTATTTTTCCAGTCACATCTCTATACATGAGAGAGTAGATTTAATTATAAAAACGTCTTTTGATGAAATAAATTATTTATATGGATTTGCATATATCATTAATGGCGAATATGAAACACCACTTAATAGAATTATCGTACTGAAGGAATCAGGCAATGGAACCTATTCATATGCATGGGAACAAAGCAATGATGCATATAATTCTTTGCTTTCACCCATCAGTCATCCTAATGAATTTACAGGGGATATGGAGAGTGCATATAATACATTTGAGGCGCAGGCTTTTAATGATGGAAAATATCTTTATGTGACAACGTATGAGCCTGGTACACCTTATCCGCCAAACCATCTTTTTGTCTTTAGTCAAAATGAAATAATCAATAATGATATTGGAACGCATGGTGAGGGGCGTCCGACTTATACAATTTGTGCAGTTAAAAACAATGTATATCTGTATGCATCGTTATATGCCTATCCTAATAATAATTATGATTGGTTCCAAATACAAGTTGACTCCAGTAATGTAATGGAGCTAATTCTCGTAACAAGCTACGAACCGTTTAGGCTGAATCGACAAGATAATGATCTGTCAATTGATATGGTTTTTGTTCAAAACACAGATGGTATTAATGAATACGACTTCATCATTGAACCACTAGGAGTAACTTTGTCGACGAGTGATTTTAACCTATATACATCTGATTATGATGATTCGCTTTATTTTGAACTGCAAAGTCCTTTAGTTGTAAGCAAAATTGACAGGATACTCTTAAACTATCCTGCTGGTAAAGATATTTTTCTTTCCGGTTGCAATAATATCGCTTCTATACCCGGGACAAATATTTATGAAACTGATATTTCACAGGGTAATACGATCTCTATTAGGACTTCGAAAATTGAATCTAACCACTCATTTGGAATTGTTGAGCAGGATGTTAAACATTACATTTCTATCGTATATGAATGAGTTTTGGGAAAGTGCTGTGTGTTTTCTCAAACGTTTTAGAGTTGGGTAAAGGCTATAGAAAAAGCTGTAATAAATTGTCTGGATATTTAAGGAGTGAGACAAATGTATTGTACAAATTGCGGAGCAGGTATAGGAAATGATTTTGCGTTTTGTCCGATTTGTGGAAATCAAATTGGCAGCAGTATCCCAATAAATATAAATAATAATAGTGACGAGCATTTTTATAAACAAAAAAATGAAAAAGAAAATATGCCTTTGAATAGTATTGCTGAAGAAAGACCAGCATTACAAGATTCAAGCAATGGTTTTAATTTTGAAAATGCTTCAGATGTCCCAGTTGTACGTAAGAAAAAAATACGCATAATTATTGTAGCTCTTTCTCTAGTTTTTATTTTAGGTGTGAGTCTGTCGGTTGTTTTGATGATGCTTCAAAGAAGCGCTGCAGAGAATAAAAAAATTGATTCAGGAGATAGAACAAAAAACACAGAATTAAAGAGCGTTTCTGATACTGCAGACAAATTAGGTGAAAGCGTTACTCTTTTGGAAAAAGATTATGAATACAATCCTTATAATTCTTTGAACGAAAGTAAAGTTATTCGTCATCGCAATTGGATATTTTATATTAATGATCGCGGGAATATTACTAGAGTTAATTTGGATGGGACAGGATATCAAAATATAACTGCAGAGTTAAATTGTTATCAATTGTCTGCTGACGGGGATTATATCTATTTTGTTTCGGCGGACGACTACCTCGTTTATAGAGTTAAATATGATGGAAGCAGTATAGAAAAAGTCATAGATTATCCAGTAGCCTGGAAAGCTATTTCTAACGGTCTTCTATACTATATTGAAGGTTCTTATTTCTTCGACGAGACTTCTCATGAATTTTATACGAATGATGATTTTTTTCTTTACTCAGTTGATTTAAAAACAATGGAAAAAAATCAGATTAATCAATGTAGAACAGACTCAGTTAATATTATTGATGGAAGTATATATTATTACAATACGGACGATAATTGTATATATAAAACTGATTTGACTGGTTCTGAGGATAAAGTCCGTATACTTGGTGTAAATTGAGAAATAAAAAAGAGCCACGAGCTCGCTTTCGGTATAATAGGTTTTGCGAAACTAACAACTGAAAGGAATGAGATCATGGCTCAAGTACATCTTACACTGGAAGACGAAATTCTTAAAGACCTTATGCTTGGAAATCGGGAGAACGGGGTGGCGAAATTACTGGAAAAAGTATTTGATGCGGTGCTGCGAGGACAGGCCAGCGAACAATTGAATGCCGAGCCGTATGAGCGAAGTGATGGACGTGTCAGCTATCGGAATGGCTATCGCGA